>SLJX01000121.1 GCA_007134885.1 Halanaerobiaceae bacterium | reverse complement strand
TTTGTCGGCCATAACTATTCACCTGCTTGAACTCACTTCCTTTGATTAGCTCATTTTAATAAATTTTACCCAGCCATAAAATTTAACCAACCATTATTTAATATAATTTATCTAAATTTAATATAATTTAACTAACTATTAACTACTAATATTTAGACAAATACCTAGTTTGTAGATGTTAAACTAAAATGACCAGTTTATTTCCAACAGTTTCAACCATTTCATTTCCATTTTCTATACCAGATCTGATAGAATAAGTGCATATTTATGAAAATCAATCAAGATTTAACTATTTATGATTCCATTTTTAGGATTACATTGATAAAATTGGATTTATCTTTAAAGAATATCAGGTAATTTTTTCATCTATTGTTTTGTACCGCAGGAACATTGGGAGTTACCTCTACCTATATTTTAAAAACTATATTTTAAAAATTATAGTTCCTGACATGGCAGTTCTTTCAGCAAAATATTTAGTGAAAAATTACTTTTGGCAGTATACCCTGCCTGATATTCCAAAACAGCTTCTTGAATAAAATAACACCTTAAAGTCAGGGCCTGAAAACTCCCTGGCAAAGTCCCTATCCCGGTTGCCTAATCCAGGGTGGCAGCCCGAACTCTACTGCTAAAACCATCCCAGAGAGAAGCCCAGATACTGCCGGCTTCTTCCCCACCCGGTTCAGTCTCAATGGGAGCCAAAGCCAGCCGCTGAACCTGACTCGGTTCCACCATGCCCAGTTCACTGCGGGCCACTCGCTCCAGCCGGGAAAGGGATCTCATGCTGGCCACCTGCATTTCCAGCTCTTTATTGGTCGAGCTTAGCTGACTTAATTCTCCCTGCAGTTCTTCCAGCTGATAGTTAAGGTGAACAATGCGCAGGGACTGGCTGATGACCAGAGCCATCGGAATAATAAAAACCAGAAAAATCACCAGAAAGCAGAACAGCAGTCTTTTATTCTGACTGATAGATTCTCTCTCTTTTTTAACCGAAAAATTATCATAGCTAACAGTATTACTATTCGTGAAAGACATCTAAAATCCTCCTTTCAGACTGAATTTATAATGCTTTAATTTTTTTCAATGATTTATTATTAAATTGTAATGATTTATTATTAGATGATTGCACTTCATATTAGATGATTGCACTGCCTAAAGTCGATATCATCAAAATTTCGAAATTTTAATCCCCGTCATATCAGTTATCCTGTCAATCAAATTGCTTATAAAATGACTTTTCGCAGTGAAGCCATTCTATAAAATTTAACAATATAGAATACCTGAATTAATGCTATAACTGAGTCTCAAATTCTTGATTTAATCAGCTATCAAATTTGATTTTAAAAAATCTACTTTGCGAATTGAACAAATAAATTATCTGCTTACTGAACTGACTTAATAGCCAGGTTCTTAAATTGTTCTTCTTGTTTTTATTTTTATTATTTTTTGTTATCCTTGTTTGTTTCTATTGGCAGATCTCAACCTCTAATATTAGCAAATTTTTTCCGCAGCCCGGAGTTTGGCGCTTCGAGACCGGGGATTCCTTTCTATTTCCTCCTGGTCTGCCTGGAGGGGGCTTCCTGTTACAACCTTAAGCTCTGCTACCTTATCACACCTGCAGATGGGAAAATCCGGGGGGCAGACACAACTTTTAGCCTTTTCTCGAAAAGTGTGCTTTACCAGCCTGTCTTCCAGAGAGTGGAAGGAAATAACACAGAACCTCCCTCCCTTATTTAGCAGTCCTGGACCCATTTCCAGCATCCTTTCAACTTCCTTCAGCTCATTATTTGTCTCAATTCTAAGAGCCTGAAAGGCGCGTCGGGCCGGATGACCACCTGACCTTCTGGCACCTGCTGGAATTGCTGCTTTAATTACCTCCACCAGGTCGTATGTACTGGCAAGCGGTTCCCGCTCTCTGCGCTTTACGATAAACTCCGCAATGCGGCTGGCCCACCTTTCTTCACCATATTCCCGTAATATCTCTGTCAGCTCCTCCTGAGAATAGTTATTGACAATTTTCGCCGCTGTCATATCCTGTTTCTGGTTCATTCTCATATCCAGTGGGGCATCTTCCTGGTAAGTGAAGCCGCGTTCAGCTTTGTCCAGCTGCGGGGAAGATACTCCCAGATCCAGCAGAATTCCGTCTACTCCCTCAATACCCAGCTGAGCTAAAATTTCTCCGGCCTCCACAAAACTGGAATGAAAGAGCTCAATTTTTTCCGTCGGCAGATTTTCCTGACAGTACCTGATAGCCTCCCGGTCTTTATCTATCCCGATTAAAAACCCTTCTCCCTGCTTGAGTCTCGCAATAATCTCCCGGGCATGTCCGCCCCTGCCAATTGTACCGTCCAGGTAAATCCCGTCCTTATCTATCTTAAGCAGTTCAATAACTTCCTCCAGTAGTACCGGCTGATGCATTTCCATCCCTACCACCCGCTCTTAAGTCAATCAATCCTGAATTATAACTTGAAATCTAGCAAAAATATATCTTTAATCCCAAGAATATATCTTTAATCCATTAAATCCCGAGATCATCCATGGTAGCAGCAATGTCTTCGTGAGAATCTTCAGCATCTTCCAGAAAGCTGTCCCATTTTTCCTTGGCCCAGATCTCGATTCTATTGGCCAGCCCGATAATCACCGTTTCCTTATCCAGGTCGGCATATTCCCTCAAATTCTGGGGCAGGCTGATCCGGCCCTGCTTATCCAGGGTGCATTCGGTAGCTCCAGAAAAGAAAAACCTGACAAAACTTCGGGCATTCTTTCTGGTTATGGGCAGCTCTTTCAGCTTCTTTTCCAGCTTTTTCCACTCCGGCAGGGGATAGAGAAAAAGGCAGTTATCCAGGCCCCGGGTAACCACAAAGCTCCCATCCAGTTCTTCCCTAAAGCTGGCCGGCATAATAATCCTACCCTTGCCATCCATATTATGTGTAAATTCTCCCATAAACATATCAATGCCACCCCCTGACCTCCACAAAATACCACTTTACACCACTCACTTACTATTATATTCTATACCCGGCCAAAAAGTCCTTGTTTTTTTGGAAAAAAAATACCCACTTTAGCAAAAAAGTGGGTTAAGATAATAAGCTGAAATATTATTTTGTAACTTAATCATATAAATGCTATTTATTTGTAGAATAATGCAGAATTAAAGTAATATTATGGTTCCACTGCGAAAAGACATTTTACCAGCAATTTGATTAACAGGATGTCTGATGTCAAGGGGATTATAATTTAGAAATTTTGATTATATCGAATTTACGCAGGGCCATCATATTATTTAAAATTCAGGGCTAAATGCAGTCCCTAAATAAGCAGACTCTAAATAAAATGCAGCTCTTAATCCAGAGCAATTCCCAGCAGCTTCTTAACCAGTTCAGCATATTCCAGTCCGGAAGCCTGCCACATCCTGGCATACATGCTTTTTTCGGTAAATCCCGGGATGGTATTAATCTCATTGAGATAAATTTCTTCTCCTTCAGTCAGAAAAAAATCCACCCGGGCCAGGCCATCACAGTACAGCAGGCGAAAAGCCCGGCGGGCAAGAGATTTAATTTTTTCTTCGGTTTCTAGGGAAAGTTCAGCCGGTGTTATCAATTTGGTCCTGCTGGAAAAATATTTGGCCTCATAATCATAAAACTCATGCTCGGGAATAATCTCACCGGGTCTTGAAACCTCACTGTTTTTCCAGGTTCCCAGCACCGAGCACTCAATTTCTCGTCCTGGTATAAATTCCTCCAGTAGAATTCTATTATCATATTCGAAGGCCATCCGCACTGCCGGCATCAAATCCTTAATCTCTTTGACCTTGGAAATCCCAATGCTGGAACCCAGGCTGGCCGGCTTGATAAAGCAGGGCAGCCCCAGTTTTTCCACCACCCTATTTTCCAGTCCAGCTATCTCCCCCTTATCCTTGATGTCCTGAGCTGTCAGCAGCAGATAATCTGCCTGCTTGATATTATGCCTCTCAAAAATATTTTTAGCAAAAGATTTATCCATGGCCACCGCCGAAGCAGCGGTTTTTGAACCCACAAAAGGGATCCCTGTCGTCTGCAAAAACCCCTGCATGGTTCCATCCTCACCGTAGGGACCGTGCAGCAGGGGAAAAATCAGTTCTATTTCTTCAGAAAGATTTTTCTTTATACTTTCCAGAATTGAACCGTAATTGTTTTCTTCCTCCTCGGGAATCCTATCAATCTCAGTGGTTATCAATTTCCTGGAAATTTCAGGAGACAGCCATTTGCCGTTCTGAGATATGGCCAGCGGCACCCAGTCAATCCCGGGAATATCCACTTCTGCGAAAACCGACCGGGCTGACATCAGGGAAACCTCATGCTCCGCCGACCTCCCCCCAAAAAGCAACCCAACCTTATGTATATCTTTAACCTGTCCCTCATTTGCAGTCACAAAACCTCACCTCTTTTTCTTTTTACTCATGCCATTATATAAACTTTATCTCATGGCATTATATTAATCTTCATATCATGCCATTATATTAATCTTCATATAAAGTTCTTTTTATCTTCAATTTAATAAATATCAATTTCATTTTGCCAATATCAAACTTCTATTTATATATATATTTTGCCAATATCAAACTTC
>SLJX01000185.1 GCA_007134885.1 Halanaerobiaceae bacterium | reverse complement strand
TAAACAGCCATGCCCCTCTGGGGCACAACAATAGATGAAAAATATACCTGCTATTTTTCAAGATAATACTTCAGATTTTAAGCATAAAATACAACTGAAGGTAAATGAAAACTGAATAAAAACCCAGAAAAAAAGGATTATCTGAATTTAAAGGTCCAGGACAATAAATTTGCCCATTAAATCAGATTTACCTGCAGAAAAGTTATGGGTAATGTGTCAAACAATTTTAAAATCAGGAGGGCAATCTTTTTATGACCCAAGCATTATTTAGCGCCAAAAATCTGCCTGGATTCAAATATATCATATGTAATGATTCTAAAAAAACCTGCTGGCTTATTGGCAGCAGATCCAGCCAGCCCTTAGAAAATGAAAAAAATGAAAAAAATGAAAATGAAAATATAAGTAAAACAGCCCCCCAAGCAGGGCAAAAACCACCTCATAAGCAAGACCAAAAGCCAGCTCCAAAGAAAGACCAAAAGCCAGCTCAAAAAACACAAAAAACTCAAAAATCATTTCAAAAAACAGACCATTCTTCCGACATTTCCGGATCAAAGCTCTCTTCCGGTTTGAATAAAAAATTTTCCGATTTACCCCGTCCCTTTCAGGAACAGCTTTTCCAGAATTTTCAGCAGCATCTTAGCCAGAAAAATCCCGGTGAAAAATCAGCTGAAAACGAAGAGGAAGCAACTAAAATCAGAGAGGATGCCGTTACCGTTAATAACCCTGAAAATACCTCAGAAAACAGCATAGATACTGTAAAAAATAATAGCATCCGGGATTACAGCTTTAACATAATTCCCTCCCTGGATCCTGTCTCGGAAGTTCGGTTGATCTGGCCCGAAATAATCAGCAGACTGCCGGAAAAATATAATTATGCCGAAAAATGGCTAAAGAGAGCCTGCTTTCAGCTGGAGGGCAATCAACTTTCTATTCAGCTTGAGAGCAAACTGGCCTGCAAGAGGCTGGATTGTGAAAGGGTCATCAATTTAATAACCAATTTGATAAATAAGTTTCTCAATAAAGAAATAGAAATAAAACTGGTTAATGGCGGCCGCGGCAGCGGAAATGATGGCGAAAATGACCTCAGCTACGCAGAAAATGGAGGAATAGAAGAGAACCAGCCAGGATTAGAGGATAATAAAGATGAAAATCTGGAAATAGAAAAAGAAAATATAGCTGAAGAAGATGCAGAAAACACTCTAATAAAAAATAACAACAATGCCGCCAGAGAAAATAAAAATAAAAAAACATATAAATATCACCAACGAAAAAAACAAAAGAGACAAAAGCGCCTGGTTTTCGGCCGGGTAATAGCTGACAGTAAAAAGCCCTATGCTCTAAATAACTTGCCTGAGGATGGTTCTGCCGTGGTGGAGGGTGAGGTCTTTAAAGTGGATCAGCGCCGGATCCGCAACGGCCGGCTGCTGAAGCTCATTGCCATCACTGACAATACCGACTCCCTGCTGCTAAAGATTTTTTGCCAGTCTGAGGCTGACCTGAGCTGCAGCATTAAACCCTGTGATTATCTTAAAGCCCGGGGTCAGCTCAAATATGATCGCTACAGCCGGGAGACTGTCATGCTGGTTGATGATCTGATGCGTCTCCCTGCCAGAGTCCGCCAGGACACCGCCAGCGAAAAGCGGGTCGAACTTCATCTTCACACCAGGATGAGCAACATGGATGCTGTGATTGCCGTAGAGGAAGCCATCCAGCGGGCAGCCCGGTGGGGCCATCGGAGCATTGCTATTACCGATCACGGTGGAGTTCAGGCTTTTCCCGATGCCTATCAGGCCGGTCAGCAGCATGATATCAAAGTTATTTTCGGTCTGGAGGCCTATCTCGTCGATGATGGCGATGCCATTGTGGTGAGTCCCGGTGAACGCAGTCTGGAAGAATCCAAATATGTCGTCTTTGACTTCGAAACCACCGGCCTGGAAGCCAGCCAGGAACGCATCATTGAGATCGGCGCGGTAAAAGTTTCCGACGGTCAGATTCAGGAAAGTTTCTCCAGTCTGGTGAATCCCGGCCGGCAGATTTCCCGAAAAATCACCAGACTTACCGGCATCAAAAACAGCGACACTAAGAATGCTCCCGCAATCTCAGAAGTACTGCCATCCTTTCTTGATTTCATAGGAGATGCCGTTCTGGTAGCCCACAACATAGATTTCGACTACGGTTTTCTTCGTGCCGAGTGCCGCCGCACCGGCCTGGAAACACCCCGGCTGCCGCTGCTCGATACAGTTTCCCTGAGCCGGGCTCTGCTTCCGGAATTGGGCAGCCATAAACTGAACAGAGTCGCTAAAGCCCTGGATATTAGCCTTGACAATCATCACCGCGCCGAAGATGATGCCGCAGCCACCGCTGAAATTTTGCTCAAACTTCTGGAAAAATTCCGTCAGGAAGGACAGAATATAAAAAATGATCAGAGTAAAAAAGAAAATAGCGAGAGACAACCTGATAATGAAAAAAATCTTACCGGGCTGGCAGAGCTCAATAAACTGACCGGCAGGATTGACTGGAAGAAGAAGCGCTATTCCCATGCCGTGCTGCTGGCCAAGAATAAGGCCGGTCTCAAGGATTTATATTATCTCGTTTCCCGCTCTCATCTTAATAATTTTTACAAGAAACCCCGGATTCTTAAAAGCGAACTGAAAAAGCACCGCTCTGATCTGCTGGTAGGCTCAGCCTGTGAAGCTGGCGATCTTTTTAAGGCCCTGATGCAGGATAAATCCCGGGAGGAAATCCGGGAAATTGCCCGTTTTTATGATTACCTGGAAATTCAGCCCGCGGCCAACAACGAGTTTATGGTGCCGGAGCGCTTTGATTCTCTGAACGATATCCGGGATATCAACCAGCAGATTTATCAGCTAGGCCGTCGTTTCAACAAACCGGTGGTGGCCACCAGCGATGCCCATTTTCTCGACCCCGAGGATAATATCTACCGGGAAATTCTTCAGACTGGCCAGAAATTTGACGATGCCGACCAGCAGCCTCCGCTTTATTTCAAAACTACCGATGAAATGCTGAAGGAATTTTCCTATCTTGGAGAAGGGGCAGCCCGGGAAGTGGTAATTGAAAATCCCGGGACTATCGATGCTGAAATTGAGAAAATGCCGCCAATGCCGGATGGACTTTTTACCCCGGAAATTGAAGGCGCTGATGATAAGGTCAGGGAAATGACCTTTACTGAAGCCCGCCGGCTCTATGGTGAGGATCTCCCGCCGCAGGTCGAAGACCGGCTGGAAAAGGAACTTCAGGCCATTATCAATAACGGGTTTGCTGTTATTTATCTTATTTCCCATAAACTTGTCAAACAGTCTCTAGAGGATGGCTATCTGGTTGGTTCCCGGGGCTCGGTTGGCTCCTCGCTGGTAGCCCGTATGTGTGAGATAACCGAGGTGAATCCTCTGCCACCTCACTACCGCTGTTCCGCTTCTGACTGCAGTTACAGCTATTTCTTTATCACCGGGGCAGATAATCTCGAAATCAAAAACCCTGCGATTGATAAACCCGAAATCAACAGTCCCGTTGCTGAAAATACTGATTCTAAGGAACCCGGTACCACCATAAACTCAGACGGCGCCACAATAAACACAGACGATAACACCACAAACGGTACCTCGAAAAACCCAGATGCCTGCCTGGATACTAACACCAGCATCCAGGCCGGCACCGGAGCCGACCTTCCTGATGCCCGCTGTCCGCACTGCGGAGCCAGACTCATCAAGGATGGCTTCGATATTCCCTTTGAAGTCTTCATGGGTTTTGATGGCAATAAAGTGCCCGATATCGACCTTAATTTTTCAGGCGAGTATCAGTCCAAAATTCATTCGGTTACCGAGGATTATTTCGGCCGGGATTATGTCTTTCGGGCCGGCACCATTTCGACCATTGCTGATCGCACGGCCTACGGCTTTGTAAAAAATTATCTGCAGGAGAAGGGTCTGGACAAACGCGGAACCGAAATTAACCGCCTGGTTCAGGGCTGTACCGGCGTCAAACGCACCACCGGTCAGCACCCTGGCGGCCTGATGGTGGTACCCCGGGACAGGGACATCCATGATTTCACGCCCATCCAGCATCCAGCCAACGACCAGAGCACTGATGTGCGCACCACTCACTTTGACTATCACGCCATCAGCGGCCGGATCCTCAAGCTGGACCTGCTTGGCCACGATGACCCGACCTCTATCCGCATGCTTCAGGACATGACCGGGGTTGACCCCCTGAGCATCGAGCTCGACCATCCGGAAACTATGCAGTTATTCTCCGGAGTTGAGCCTCTCAACCTGGAAAGCAACGACCTGGACCTTAAAGTTGGCACCCTGGGTATACCGGAATTCGGCACCTCCTTTGTCCGCCAGATGCTGACAGAGACCCGTCCCACCACTTTTGCTGAACTGGTTCGGATCAGCGGCCTGTCACATGGCACCGATGTCTGGCTTAACAATGCCAGGGATTTAATTCAGGACGGGGTTGCTGAACTTAAAGAGGTAATCTCGGTCCGTGATGATATCATGAACTATCTCAACCAACAGGGGCTGGACCCGGCTGACAGCTTTAGCATCATGGAGAATGTCCGCAAGGGCAAGGGCCTAACCCCGGAAGAGGAGAAGAAGATGCGGGCTGTCGGTGTCCCGGCCTGGTATGTCGATTCCTGCAAAAAAATCAAGTACATGTTCCCTAAGGCCCACGCAGCAGCCTATGTAATGATGGCCTTCCGGATTGCATACTTTAAAGTCAGGCATCCAGAGGAGTTTTATACCACCTATTTCACCATCAAAGCCAGTGATTTCGATGCTGAGATTGTAAGCCAGGGTTACCAGTATGTCCTGGACTATTATCAGGAACTGGAATCCCGCAGCAGCGAGCTTACCGCCAAAGATAAAAACCTGATGACTGTGCTGGAGATCGTTATTGAAGCCATGGCCCGCGGCATCAACTTTCTACCGGTTGATCTTTATCGTTCCAGCATCAGCGAATTTCAGCTAACAGAAGAGGGTCTGCTGCCTCCTCTCATTAGCCTGACGGGGCTGGGCAATGCTGCTGCTGAAAGCCTGGTAACCGCCCGGCAGGAAAGCAAATTTTCTTCGATTGAAGATCTGCAAAATCGCACCAGCCTTTCCACCACGGTTATAGAGGTCATGAAGGAGCATGGCAGCCTGGAAGACCTGCCGGAGAGAGATCAGCTTTCCCTTTTCGCCGAGTAAATTCTCCGAGTAAATTCTCCGAGTAAATTATTCTGGAGTTGTTTGATTTAAATTTTTGAGTGATCTTTAAAGAAGTTTTCTGAAAGTCCTGGCAATAGTATGGTATTTCTTCTTAAACAGTAGGGGGAGAGGATGTCCGGATGGCTGAAATTAAAAAAAACCGGTTTAAAATACTGCTGATCGTGCTGTTCCTTTCACTGGCTGCCGGAGTTTATCTGGCCTATGTTTATCAGGATTTTCTGGCTGAAGAGTTGATTTCCGAGGGCCAGATAAATTATCAGCCAGAAGAAAGTTTGAGCATTACTCGAACAGGCGAAACAGAAGAGGAGGAAACCCGTCTGCTGTCTGATAATTTTCCCTCCCCTCCCCGAATTTCCCCGGACAGATCCCGGCTGGCCTATATAGCTCCTCGCCAGTGGGAAGAAATTGGCAGTCTTTATCTCTATGATTATTCCTCCAATGATATTATTGCCCTGCTGGAGGGCCAGGATTTTGGTGATCAGCATACACCAAAAAAAATCTGGTGGCTGGATGATGAATATTTGCTGGTGCTGGAGGGCTATGCCTATGGTACCGTCACAGTTGGGGGAGAGCTCCAGGTAGTAAGAGTTTCCTCCGGGGAAATCGCAGAGCTGGTTGGATTCCCTGAAGAGGAGCGTAAGGAAATCATAGATCTGGAATATCTAGAAGATGAGGGGGTTTATCTGCTGGATATTGCCCATTTTGACGAAGAATTTCTGGAATATGAAATAATCCGGGCTGAGTTGAAGAAGGATTATATTTATACGGTGATTGAAAATGAGCTGTGACAGAAAATAAGCTTTAACTCAAACAATAATTAAGCTATTAGCTCAAAGCATTAACTTCAAACATTTGTTATTTTTATGGTTCTGATGTTTTTACTGTTTTATTCTGATGTTTATATTGTTTTTTGTTTCTGAAGTTTTAATATATGAAAGGTAGTGATGAACGATGACATACCGCCGGGCTGATTTAGGCAGCCGGATGCTGGCCTTTGCCCTTGATGCTTTGATAGCAGGACTTCTCTTTATAATGCCCCTGCCAGTAATTCGCTCGATCTTAAGCGCCTCCTACCTGCTACTCCGGGATGTCATAATGTACGAAATAACCAAAGATAAAAGATGGCGCAATAGAAGCCCCGGCAAACGGGCCCTGGGACTGCAGGTAGTGGTGGAAACCGGTACTGAAAAATACAAAAACCTGTCCAGGACAGAATGCCTGCAGAGAAATTTCATCCCTGCCCTGGGGTTAATTGTCGGTATAATTCCTCTGCTTGGCTTAATATTAGCCCCGGTCATTTCACTGATAGTCTGGATAATCGAGCTGATTGCCGCTCTTTCCCATCCCGAACAGAAGCGGCTGGGTGATCGCCTGGCCCGGACGATCGTTATCAAGGAAATCCCCTGATTCTTATCTTGTAAATAAGCTGTAATATTTTTATCTTTTGTGGTGCTCTTTGGTGGTGCTCTGAAAGGAATGCTGCTTTACCATTGAAAATAGCAGGTAAATTTTTTTCAATTGTTGTGCCTTAAAGGACCTGGAGTTTACTTTGAAAACCATTTTAATTAGTAAATCCCTCAAATACTTGAATAATATCATCAGCCAGCTTTTTAGCTTCACAGCCCTGCAGCTTACTAATAAATCGCTCCTGATTCTTCTGAGCATAGGAATAAAAATAGTCATAATAATCCTGCAGCAGCCTCCGGATCATTTCTTGAATCTCATCCTGCTCCAGCAGCTTCAGCAGCTCCTGATAGCCAGCTTTGCCAATATTTTTGATCAGGTATTTTTCAATTCCCCGCAGCGATTCCCGCACACTGTTTCTGAATCCCCGGGGATCTTTTTTAAAGGAAGTCGCATATTCCTGATATATCCTGTCTACCCGGCATTCCAGCGAAGCCTCCAGCAGAATATGATGACCGGCTTCCATTTTTTCCATCCACCAGTCAGGCAGCACTGAATACCCAATCCGCCGGCTTTCAGCTTCGGTGAAGATGTACTGATAGTCCTTCACTTCCTCCAGCCGTTCCAGCAGCAGCGAGTCAAAATATTTCTGATTATGAGGCTCTCCCAGGTCAATACTGCCAAAAGCCGAACCCCGGTGATTGGCCAGCCGTTCCAGGTTAATTACCGGATAACCCCGTCTTTCCAGCTCTTCCAGCACCTCGGTTTTGCCACAGCCGGTATTGCCGTGCAGCACAATCAGTTTGCCTTTTAGCTCAAAGTTATTAAGCCGCTGCAGGACATACTGGCGGTAATCTTTATATCCTCCCTGGAGCTTGAAGACTTCCAGATTAATCAACCTGGCTGTTACATACAAACTTTCACTCCGCATCCCACCCCGGGAACAGAACAGAATCAGCCGCTCAGATTCACTGCTCAGTTCAGCCAGCCGACCCAGCAGCTCCGGAAGTTTTGGCGCCAGATACTCCACTCCCCTGAGATAGGATTCCTGATGCCGGCCCCGGTTGTAAAGCCTGCTGACCTCGGCTCGTTCTTTAGAACTTAAAACCTCCAGATTAATAGCACCAGGAATCGTTGCCTCCCGGCATTCCTCAGCTGTTCTGGTATCAATATAGATTTTATTATCCCATTCAATAGATCTTTTGTAGCTGATTTTCATACCCTGCCAATCCCTCCAACCTCCATTTATTTCTATTATTACTATTATATCAGCCTGCTGAATAAAATAACAGACCAGAAAATGTTAAGCCATTCTGTTTTAGATATCAATGTTTGCAGATATTAATTTTGATAAATATCTGGCTGGTCTGGGGAAAGTTATTCATAAACAAAATCCGTCTGTTTTTTTCTGATTATTCTTATTAAGTAAAACCGAGAAATTCTAATATAATAATCAAATTCTAACAATCATACTATGGCAATCAATTGATATAAACTGACTATTGATATAAATTGATTAAAAAGGTATAATATAAATAGCAATAGCTTTAAAACAACAGATAAGCAAGATAGCAATTAACTCAAAGACTGGATATAAGATAGCAGATACAACTGTTCAGACCTAATTAATGGGGATGTGTTCTATGTGAAAGATGATGAGTTATCTTTACCCGGGGAACTGGAAAAATATCGTCAGATGGGTGATAATGAAATCCAGGGTGCTTTTATCTGTTCCCGGGAGACTTTTATAAACCTCTACAAATTGGAAAAACGAAGGAGTTTAAGAGAGGATATACCTCGATGTCTGGCACACTTTAATATCACAGGAGATTTTGATAGTCAGCAAATTCGTGAAATTGAGAATCAGCTGCTGGAAACTATTAGCAGGGAATTGCGAACTGGTGACCTGGCCTGTCGCTGGAAGGAAAGTCATATTGTTTTACTTCTACCGGGCACTAGCGCAGAAAATGCCAGGAAAGTGCTGAAGCGATTGGAGAAGAACTTTTTCCAGCAATTTGACTTAAATGGAGTGAAACTGGAAAAACAGGTGCAGTCTGTTGCTGAACTCACCTGATTAAATACCAGATAAAAATACCAGATAAAACTTAACCAGGGCGATTATACGAAAATACGAAATTATTTGCAAACATTCAAGAAGGATCTTTTGATTATTGCCGCATTTTTTATTATCTTTTATCATCTGTATAATTTTTTTACCCTGGTTTATTTAAGAGGTGAGAGAAGCTTGAATTATAGAGATTCCAACAGTTATCATGATTCTAAAACGCACAACTCCAAAGCAAATATTTCCGAAAAAAATAAACAAAATACAGCAGGAGGCAGATCTTCAAATTTATCAGCTGACAGCGAACCCTTACAGTGTAATAGAAAAAGTTTTATCACCTTTTATGAAATAGAAAAAAGAAGAGCCAGCCGGGAATGGCACAATATTTATGTTTCTCAGATAAAAATCACAATTAATTCCGGCGAATCAGAAAGACTGGATGAAGCCGCCTATTTGCTGCAAAAAACCCTGCAAAAAACAATCAGACAGAGTGATATTTTTTGCCTCTGGGAAAAAGATCGGTTTTTAATATTACTCCATGATATAACTGATGAGGATACAAATAAAGTCAAGAGAAGAATTGAAGAAAACTTTCATCAATCTCTTAAAAAATGCCCCGAACTGGATTGCTGGTTTAACCATAAGGGAAGATGCCAGGAGCGTTCTATGCCCGAAAGCAGTGAATGTGATTGTAAACCTCCCCTATCATTCAGTGAAAAGATAGATCTGGAATGGGCCTTTTACCCTTTGCAGGAAGATGATCTAAACTTTGATGAACATGAAAATATAATTTAAAAATAAAAGTTAAATAGATAAATTGTTTCAGTTTTGCAAACGAAGGGAACAGGTCTGCGCAATATGCCCAATATGATTGCTTAATACAATAAACCTGCTAAGAAACAAAAACAGTCGTAATTTAAATAACTTATTTTTCTAGAACCCTTATGATATAATTAAGATACAATATAAAAATTGGAGTATTAAATTAAAAAGCAGCACAGGAGGAGATGAATAATAATGAAGAAAAGGACCTTTATGATTTTCAGTCTGTTGCTTTTATTTGTTTTTCTGGCCGGTACAGCCAATGCCACTGCTACCAGAGTTGCAGTTATTGGTTTCGAATCGGCTGACTCAGACTGGTTTACAGATAGTGATAGAGAAGAGGAAGTGCTGGAGAATATTGCCTGGTTATTAAATGATAAACTGGCAGAGGTTGATGAATACACTGTTTTAAATAGAAACAGGATGTTGAATGTCCTGGATGATGTCAGGTATACCAGGGGCAGAAGACCAACACGTTCAATTATCAATCAGCTTAGAAATCGAATTAATGCTACCCTTTTTATCTTTGGCAGTCTGGATGAAATAGAAGTTAGAAAAGTTGATGAATTTAAGTTTGGACCGATAGAATATACAGAAGTTGAAGTCACTATAGATTTGAGTATCGATATGATTAATGCCCAAACAGCCCGAGTATTCGAAAGTTTTTCCGGCAGCGGCAGTGCCAAAGAAAGTGGAGTTAATATTGTCGATTCTCGGGGCGATAGAATCAGACTCAATTTAGTATCTGATGAAAGAGTTCTGGAAAGAGCTATTGAAAGAGCGGTTACCAGCCTGATTGCCAGCATAACAGGCGAAGAAGAACCTCAGCCCGTGACCAGAACAGTAGAAGCAGAAATTGTTTCTATCGTTAGAAATAATATCATTGTAAATAAAGGCGAAAGAGATGGTCTGGAAGTTGGGCAGGTTGGAGAGATTATCAGACCTGGAGATCCAGCTTCTAGAAGAGTTCAGGATACATTAATTGGAGAAGCAGAAATAACTGATTTGGATAGAAGCAGTGCTATTTTACAGGCTGTTGATCTTGATCAGAATCCTGAAGTGGGTGACAGGTTTAATGTTGAAATTGTTGATACTGTATCTCGTCGTCCTTCTAGAGATATAATCGAATTGCTTGAAACAAGAAATTTTGTCATTGAAATTATTGAAGCTGTCCAGGAAAATGACCGGGTAACAATTTTAGGAATGGCCTATGCTAAAACCAGCAGAGCCGAACTGGAATTAATATTAGATAGCAGAAGTTTCTTTGACCAGGAAGGCAGAGAACGTCCTATGTCAGGCAGAAGAGTTTCAATTGGTCCCTGGACAAACTCCTCCAGAACAGAAGCAACTATTGAGGAAATTATCTATCAAGATGAACCGGTAGAAATAAGCTGGAGTTTTACTGGTGTGCCAGAGAGTACAGAGGAATTAGCCAGAGTTAATTTGGGTTTGAGAACTTCTAGAGAAGGTAGAATTTCAATTGAACTAGAAGAACTTGATATCAGTAAATAGTTAAGATCGGCATTACCCTAATGAGAAAAAATATGGCTTTTCTAATCTAGGAGGAGATGGAATATGTACAAAAGGAGCTTTAAATATTGGATATTTTTGGGGTTGATCCTGGCACTTTTGGTGACTTTAACTGCCTGTGATGTTGGAAGAGTTGTAGAAGAGCATGAAGTAAATGTTGTGGTTACTGAAGACGACAATGGCGGAGTGATGGAAGGTGTTGTTGTTAAGCTGGAAAATTCTAGGACATATGAGGATAATACCAGCGAGCAAGGTATGGTAACATTTGGTAATGTTAGAGAAGATAGTTATGAACTGACGGCTACTAAAGATGGTTGGGTTGCAGTAGAAGGTGTAGGAGGGGTATTGGTTAATAGAAATAGGTTTTTCCATATTAAAATGGCCGAAGCCGAAGAACCAGATCCTGAAGCTCCATTTTTTGAAGTTGAGATAATTAATTATCGAACAGAGGTAACAACCTTAGGCGAAGATGTCGAGATTCAGGTAAGAGTTACGAACACAGGTTCTGCATCAGGAAAGGTTTATATCGATTTATTTGAAAATGAATTTGTGGAAGATGAATGGGTTGTCGATGAAGATGTTGAATTGGACCCGGGTGAAAGTGAAACAGTTGAATTGAGTTATGAACCTGAGGAGGAGCTTGGCATCGCAGAATTCATAGTTCAAAGCTATAACGAAACTACTGATTCATATGATGATAGTGACACAGCCTGGGGAGTGGTACTAGAAGAAAATTCTTTTGCTGTTGGTTTTGACCGTGCAGAAGGAGATACAGATAATTTTGGTGATGAGGAGTTTCAGTATTTGGATTTTGTCACCAATATAGAGCTGGGAAATGATGATTGGGTTGAAGATTACACTATAACAATAGAATATTTTAATCAGCAATATACCCTGGAACATGTAGGAGGCATTTTGCAGTTTGATTTTGTTAGAAATTCAAACTGGTTTGATATAGAGGTTGCCACAGATGATGGAGATATTTCAGAAGCAGTAGAGGGCCTCAGTTTTGGTTATATAGAAAATATTACTAATTTCAAGGTAGTTGAAGTTTTAATCTGGGACGAAGATGGCTTTGGAATCTCAGTTCCAGGAGACGGAGTTGAAATTGTGGAATGGGAACCAGCTGTTGGATTTTTAGATGGTAATGAAATGTCAGTATCATCAGAAAGAATTAAACTTCGAAGATGATTTTCAAGGATAATTTTTATGGATTAGTTATATACAGCAGTGCTCAATTATTACAAAATTATAAAACCATCCCGGGAAATTAATCTTCGGGATGGTTTTCCTGTAATAACAAAATAGATACTCAAAAGAAGGGAGATGATAGCAGATGAGAAATAGGACCTTAATGATATTGAGTCTGGTACTCTTATTTATTTTTCTGGTTGGCACAGCTAATGTAGCTGCTAATAGAGTTGCTGTTATTGGTTTCGAATCGGCTGACTCAGCCTGGATAGATGATAGCGATATAGAGGAGGAACTGCTGGAGGAGATTGCCTGGCTGTTAAATAACGAATTGAAGGAGGTTGATGGATATACTGTCTTAGATAGAGACAGAATACTTCGAATTCTTGACCAGACCAGATATTCCAGAGGCAGCCGTCCCTCTGATTCCATTATTAATCAGCTGAGAAATGAAATTAATGCCGATTATTTTATTTATGGCATGCTTGAGAAAGTAGATGTTCGCAAGGTTGATGAATTTAAGTTTGGTCCGATAGAATATACTGAAATTGAAGTTACTTTAGATTTAAGTATAGACATGATTAATGCCCGAACAGCCCGTACCTCCGAAAGTTTTTCCGGCAGGGGCATTGCTAAAGACACAGGCATCAATCTTGTTGACTCCCGAGGTGACAGAATCAGGCTGAATTTATCTGCTGATGATACAGCCCTGAATACAGCCATTGAAAGAGCGGTCAGCAGTTTGATAGCCAGCATAACCGGAGAAGAAGACCCACAGCCCGAGACCAGAACAGTGGAGGCGGAGATAGTTTCTATTGTCAGAAATAAACTCGTTATAAATAAAGGCGAAAGAGATGGCCTGGAAGTCGGGCAAACTGGAGAGATTGTCAGACCCGGCGAAGCAGATACCAGAAGAGATGAACCTACAGTTATAGGGGCAGCGGAAATCACAGAAATTGATATTAATAGCGCTATTCTGGAAACCATTCGACTTACCCAGGATCCTGAAGCAGGCGATATATTTAATGTTACAGTAGAAATTATTGATAACGGGTCTCGTCGTTCTGCTAGAGAACCAATTGAAGTGCTTGAAACGAGAGATTTTGTTATAGAGATTATAGAAGCATTCAAAGCAAATGATAGGGTGACAATTTTAGGAATGGCTTATGCTAAAACTGACGGATCTGAACTGGAGATAATTTTGGGCAATAGAAGTTTTTATGACCATGTAAATAGACAGCGCAGCATGTCTGGAAGAAGGGTTTCAATTGGGCCCAGGACTAATTCATCAAGAGCTGAAGCATCACTTCAAGAAACCATTTATAAAGATGAGCCAGTGGAAATTAGTTGGAGTTTTACCGGTGTGCCTGAAGAAGCAGACAAACTGTCTAGAATTGAATTGTGGTTGAGCACATCTCGAGAAGGAAGGATTTCAATTGATATAAGAGATCTCAATCTTTCACAATAGAATAAAATATGAGTATTATTTAGTTTTTCTGTATTGAGAAGTTTTTAAAATAAGGTTCTTGTCGCGTACAATTGGTAAAATGACAGCTAAATAAAGAAGGACATCTGACAGATAAAGTGGTTGCCGAATATTATAATCTGTACTGGGAACTGTCAAAAAGGCTCATGAATGCCAGTTGGAAAAACTTTTAGATATTAATAAAAATATCTTTTTATCCTATATTCTCAAAGACGAACTTAAAATAGTATTTAGTCGGGGTTGGGTTAACTCCGTTGATATGCTGAAATATCTGACCTGTTTTATTGGTAAGATGAAAGCTGCAGGGTTAAAGACACTTAACAAATTTGCCCGGAAACTTAAAAAACATTGGCCCGGGATTATAAGCTTTGCCAGGTCCCGAATCCATACTTTCATACTAGAAGGAATAAACAGTAAGATTAAAGAGAATAAGAGAAGCGCTTTTGGATCCCATGATTTCAACTATTTCAGATTGAAAATCAAGTTTACTTTTCAGGGAAACAGGAGTTATTTTAACAACTGATGACGATAAGACCCTTAAATTTTTTCGATTTCCCTGGGCAAAATGAAGAGGAGGTATGTTAAACAAGATGAAATTAAGAAATTTTAAATTTATAGGTTTTTTCATTTTGGTTCTGTTGGTAACGGTTACTTTAGGAGCCTGTGATGTTGCCCTCGTTGAAGATGATCCTATAGAGAGTTATGTTGCCAGCATTACAATTACAGATGTAGATGGAGAAATATTAGAAGATGATGCGGAAGCCTTTAGTGTTCATTATGAAGATGGAGTGATTGACAATTTTGAATATGATGAAGAAGAGAATGAGTTAACTGCCACAGTTGAACTTGAGGGTGAAGTAGACTTAAGTCTTGAGGTTGACAATGATGAAGTTCAGGGTGGAGCATTTTTTATAATTGAAGGGGAGCAAACAGTAAGCCCAAACAATCCTGATGCTGTTTTTGAAGTAGAATTTGCAGCCACCTATACTGCCAGCATTACAATTACAGATGAAGATGGAGAAATATTAGAAGATGATGCGGAAGCCTTTAGGGTTTATTATGAAGATGGAGTGATTGACAATTTTGAATATGATGAAGAAGAAAATGAGTTAACTGCCACAGTTGAACTTGAGGGTGAAGTAGACTTAAGTCTTGAGGTTGACGATGATGAAGTTGAGGGTGGGGTATTTTATATAATTGAAGGTGAGCAAACAGTAAGCCCCAACAATCCTGATGCTGTTTTTGAAGTAGAATTTGCAAGTTATTAACACTGATGGTTTAGAAACTCAAAGAGAATAACTTTTAATTATTGAAATTATTGAAGCTCGCCAAAATACGAAATTGTTCAAAAAACCTAAACCTAATAAAACATTAACTTAGATGCTAAGCACAGGATCATTAACAATATAACTTCGGGTCTTATCGTCATCAGTTGGTAAATTAGCTCATATTCCCCGAAAAAGCAAACTTGATTTTCAATCTGAAATACTTGAAATCATGGAATCCAAAGGCGCTTCTCTTATTCTCTTTAATCTTCTTGTTTATTCCTTCTAGCATTAAAGTGTGGATTCGGGACCTGGCAAAGCTTATGATCCCGGGCCAATGTTTTTTAAGTTTCCTGGCAAATTTGTTAAGTAGCTTTAACCCTGCAGCTTGCATCTTGCCAATCAAACAGGGTTTGCAGGAATTTTTCGGAAATTGAAGAACTAAAAGAATAACATAAACTTTAACCGGTTATCAATCTATTGAAAGGAGCCCGAATCTTGCCCGCTAAAAAACCCTGGAGGTTTTTATTGATTTATTTGAAAATGAATTTGTTGAAGATGATTATGTAACTTCTAAATCTGTGGTGTTGGATCCAGACGAAACTGAAACAGTAATTTTAAGTTATGAACCTCAGGAAGAGCTTGGTATCGCAGAATTCATAGTTCAAAGCTATAACGACACAACTGACTCATATGATGATAGTTACTCTGTCTGGGGGGTGGTGCTCGCAGAGGATTCTTTTGCTGTTGGTTTTGACCGTGCTGAAGGAAACGCAGAGGATTTTGGTGATGAGCAGTTGAAATTTGGGTTAATGGTCAACTAATTGATATACCATCTGATGAGGTTGAAATCGTAGAATGGTCACCATTTGATGAAGAGCTTGAGGATACCGGGCTATCTGCAGCATCAAAAAGAAGAAAACTTCGAAGATAATTCTAGATAATAATTTTTATTGATGGGCTGTATAACAGTGCCAAATAATAAAACTTATAAAACCACCCCGGGAAGATTAATACTTGGGATGGTTTTTTTAATTTTTGAGCCATTTACATAATTCATGTAAAAAAACTTAAGGTATAGCCATCCAAATCCCAAATTCAATAGAATTTCTCATTTCCAGTATAAAATTCAATCTCCATCACCATTAAAGATAAATCCCACGGACTATACATAAAACGCTTTAAATGCTGCCATTGCGGGGAAAATTCCCTTTATCTTGCCGTTCTTTTAACTGTCCTATTTCCAAAGAAGCCTTCAGCTATTTTTCTACAATCTTTATTGCTACTTCACCTGCAAGCAATAAAACCTCCCTCACCGCCAGCTTCACTTCTTCCTCACCATTTTATTACCAATATTCCAATAAATTTGACTGAAATATGACTTAAATCTAAGTGAAATGTGACTATAACTAACTAAATATATTGTATAATATAAATAATTGCGATTTTAAGAAAAAAGCAGGAGGTAAGTAATGAAAAATACGTCATTGAAAAATGTTGAAAAAAATATG
>SLJX01000006.1 GCA_007134885.1 Halanaerobiaceae bacterium | reverse complement strand
TCCTCTAGAGAGTTCCTGGTTTTTTGAGACAAAAACAATTAATCTGAGGGGGAAGAGAAAAAGTGAGTGAAGAGATTGAACTTACTGTAATTGATGATGACAAAGAATTTTGTGAGTTAATGGAGGAATTTTTTTCTAGTCATAGTAAATTTTCTTTAGCAGGAATTGCCAATCAGGCTGAAGATGGACTGAAGCTGATAGAAGAGAAACAGCCGGATGCTTTGATTCTGGATCTTGTTATGCCAGGACAGGATGGGGTTGAAGTCTTGAAAAAGCTGAAACAGGATAAAATCAATCCGAAGATGAAAATAATTGTTTTAACTGCCTTTGGCCAGGAAAAAATAATCAAGCAGGTCAGTGAACTGGGGGCAGATTATTACATAATGAAACCCTTTGATCTGGATAAACTGGCCGAGAGAATTACCAGGTTATTTGCCAGCGAGGATGAAAAATCTTTGCCCGGAGAAATTGATCTGGAGGGCAGCGAAAAAGAGAAAGAACAGCATATTGAGGTTAGAATTTCTAAAGTTCTCCATAAGCTTGGCATTCCGGCCCATATCAAGGGATATCTTTACCTGCGAGAAGCCATTAAACTGGTGTTTGAAGATATTAATATGATGGGGGCAGTGACAAAAAAGCTGTATCCCACAGTGGCTGAGAACTTTGATACCACACCCAGCAGGGTGGAAAGGGCTATCAGACATGCTATCGATGTAGCCTGGGATAAGGGAGAGCAGAAGGTAATCAGAAATTATTTTGGCAATACCCTGACAAGTTCCAGCGGGAAGCCCACCAACTCCCAATTTATTGCCAAGATAGCCGACCGCCTCCGGCTGGAACTTAAATAAGAGCAAATTATAAAAAATAGATAAAGTCATTATTATTAGCCGTAATTCTCCACTCTCTTTCGGGAGTGGAGTTTTTTACGCAGGAAGGAGACAGAAATGACAGCAAAAAATGAAAAGCTGATAATAGATAAAATGGCTGAATTTAGCTTCACCAAATATGAAGCTAAGGCCTATATCAGCCTGCTAGAGAATGAGGATATCAGTGCCTATGAAATAAGTAAAAAGTCCGGGGTCCCCCAGTCCAAAATTTATGAGACTGTTAATAATCTGGTTGAAGAGGGCATAATAATTGCCCAGGGGGAGAATCCTGTTCGTTATTCCCCTTTGCCTTTGCAGGAATTTATCCAGCGTTATCGCAGTAAAATGGAAAAAAGTTTAAACACTCTGGAAAAGGAGCTTAAAAAGATCAGCCGGGGGACCGATATTGATTACATGTGGCATTTTGATGGATTTGACAGCTGTCTGGAGAAGGTTAGAGATATTATTGATCAGGCTGAGGAGAAGCTTGTTCTGGAAATCTGGGAGCAGGAATATCAGGAACTCGGTTCAGAACTGGAAGCTGCCTCGGGAAAAGGGGTTAAAATAATTATGATATATTATGGTGAAGAGAGAGAACTTCCCGGCAGGGTATATTATCACCAGCTGGAAAGACTGCAGGAATATACCTCCCGCCAGGGGCGCTGGCTGACGGTGCTGGCCGATAAAAATAACTGCTTTTTTGGCTCCTTCTCTGCCGACGGGACTGAAGGAATCTGGAGTCAGAATCAGGCCTTTATGCTGATGGCTGAAAGTTTTATTTCCCATGATATATATATTGCTGAAATTTATGATAAATTTTCCCGGGACCTGGACCGAGAATTTGGCCCCAACCTGGCCAGGCTGAGGGCCAAAATTGAAGATTATCTGCTTTAAGCGGCCGGTCTGAGAGCCTGTCTTGACAGGTAAATAATAAAATATTATACTAAAAACATTATAACCACAAAGGTAGTTAGTAATATCAGAACCATGAGGGATAGGACTGAATAAGACCTGACAGGACAGCGAGAGATCTGTCAGGATTGTTTGAAACTATTAAATGAGGGAGTGTTTACCTTGGCATCTCCACCTCTGAAGGTGACCTCGGAAATAGGGAAACTGAAAAAAGTACTGCTTCACCGCCCCGGACTGGAAGTTGAACGCCTTACTCCGGATCTGCTGGCCAGGCTGTTATTCGATGATATTCCCTATCTGGAAACAGCCAGGAAGGAACATGATTACTTTGCCGACCTTCTGCGGGAAAAGGACATTGAAGTTTTATATCTGGAAAATCTGGCTGCAGAAGCCCTGGAAATGCCCGAAGTTCGTCAGGAATTTATGGAGCAGTTTCTGGACGAAGGAGGCATCGGCAATAAAGAACGGCGCTTTCTGGTGATGAAATATCTCGAACAGTTTTCCACCGGAGAGATGGTTGTTAAATTAATGGCCGGAATTAAAAAAAATGAAATACCCGGCTATCAGATTACTTCACTTCATGACAGATCTACCCGGGATTATCCTTTTCTGCTGGATCCCATGCCCAATCTTTATTTCACCCGGGATCCCTTTTCCATTATTGGCACCGGTTTAAGCCTGAATAAAATGCGGACAGATACCCGCAACCGGGAAACAATTTTTGCCGAGTACATCTTTAACTTCCATCCGGAGTATGGAGATCGCGAGATTCCCCGCTGGTACAGCCGCTATGAAGAAGGCTCCCTGGAAGGTGGAGATCAGCTGGTTTTAAGTCCCGAGATTCTGGCACTTGGCATTTCTCAGCGCACCGAACCGGAAGCCATTGAAAAATTTGCTGTTCGTATCTTAACCTCTGACCAGGGTTTTGACACGATACTGGCTCTGAAAATCCCTTCGAAAAGAGCTTTTATGCATCTTGATACAGTTTTTACTATGGTGGATTTTGATAAATTTACCATCCATGCCGAGGTTGAAGGCCCTCTGGAAGTATATTCTTTGCGGCTGGATGGCGAAGAAAATCTCAAGATAAATCAGGAAACCTCTACTCTGGAGGAGATTTTGCAGAATTATCTCGGTCTCTATGATGTCAAGCTGATTCGCTGTGCCGGAGGAGATCCCATCGACAGCGGCAGGGAGCAGTGGAATGATGGTTCCAATACCCTGGCCATAGCTCCAGGAGAGGTGATTGTCTACGATAGAAATTATGTTACTAACAGCCTGCTGGAAGAGTCCGGTGTTGAGGTTAACCTGATGCCCAGTTCTGAGCTGGCCCGGGGGCGTGGGGGTCCTCGCTGTATGAGCATGCCCTTTTTCCGGGAACCGGTTGAAATCTAAATTTTATTTTTTATTTTTAAAACTTGAAGCTCAAGAATTACAATCAATAATTTAAATAATAGGAACCGACTTTTTACTATCAGAAAGATACTATCTGCTTTCAGAAAGATATTATCAGCAAGAATCAAAATTTAAGACCATACCAACAGGAGGTTAAAACAATGCCAAAAAATTTGTCAGGAAGAAACTTTTTAAAGCTGCTGGATTTCACCGGGGTGGAGATTGAGTATCTGCTTGAGCTTTCAGCGGATTTGAAGGGCAAAAAAAGAGCGGGCATCAAGGGTGATAATCTCTCAGGAAAAAATATTGCTCTGCTTTTTGAAAAGCCCTCTACCAGAACCCGCTGTGCCTTTGTAGTTGCTGCTAATGATGAGGGAGGCCAGACGGAATTTCTGGGCAAGGGGGATATTCAGCTGGGCAAAAAAGAAACAGTCAAGGACACCGCCCGGGTGCTGGGGCGTTATTTTGACGGGATTCAGTTCCGGGGATTTTCTCACGAAACGGTGGAAATTCTGGGAGACCATGCCGGGGTACCGGTCTGGAATGGATTGACCGACAGATATCATCCCACCCAGGTACTGGCCGATCTTATGACTGTCCGGGAAAATTTTGGTTATCTCAAGGGAATTAACTTTGTTTATACCGGTGACGGCAGAAATAATATGGCCAATTCTCTAATGATTGGCTGCGCCCTGCTGGGAGTAAACTATACCATCTGTTCTCCAGAGGAACTCTGGCCGGAAGATGAGCTGATGGAGAAGGCTCGAAAACTGGCTGAAGTTTCGAACTGTACATTAAATCTCAGCGATGACCCTGTTCAGGGTGTTAAAAATGCCGATGTTCTCTATACCGATGTCTGGGTATCCATGGGGGAAGAGGAGCAGTTTGCTGATAGGATCCGGCTGTTAAAGCCCTTTCAGGTCAATCAGGAAATGATTGATAATACCGGCAAAGAAGAGGTCATTTTCCTGCACTGCCTGCCAGCCTATCATAACAGGGAAACCGAAAATGGAGAAAAAATATATCAGGAACACGCCCTGGCTGAAATGGAAGTAACAGATCGGGTTTTTGAAAGTAAATATTCCCGGGTCTTTGACCAGGCAGAAAACAGGATGCATACCATAAAGGCTGTAATGGTGGCCACCCTGACCTGATTTACTCTGGAGTTTCCCTGCTGTTAATGAGGCGGTCTTAATCTTTAAAACCCTTGATGACAGCGAACCTGTTGATGCCCAACAAGAGTTAATCAGGTGACCTAAACTTTGATACCCCGAAGATGGTTTTCTTTTGCTGGATATTGTCTGCAGATTGTGGTAAAATTATGGAAGGAACAGGACTGATTAACCAAGACCAGCTATACCCTAAGTAATTTCCCCAGCAGACCAAAAATTCGGGGTGAAAAAATGTCAGGAGATATGGACCTAACTGCAGTGCAATCCGAGATTGAGAGATTAAAAAGAGAGAACCGCAAAAAGGATGTCATTATTGATTCCACCCATGATGGTTTAATAGCAGTCAGTTCAGATTATAAGGTGGAACTCTTTAACCGGGCGGCCGAGGAAATTCTAAACTTAAAACGAAAGAACATCCTCGGCAGTGATGTTCGTGAAGTGATTCCCAATACCAGACTGCACAAGATTATTGAGAGCGGAAAACCGGAGTTAAACAGCTTTCAAAAGGTCGATGATACCACTATTGTAACCAATCGAGTTCCGGTCAGAGACGAAAGTGGAGATATTATAGGAGCTGCTGCTGTTTTTCGCGATAAAACCGAAGTAACCAGACTGGCCGAGGAAATAACCAACTTAAAAGAAATCAAGGTGATGCTGGAAGCCATCATTAAATCCACCCAGGATGCCATTTCTGTGGTTGATGAAGAGGGTAAAGGCATTCTGATAAATCCGGCCTATACCAGGCTGACCGGCTTATCCGAAGAAGATGTTATTGGAAAACCGGCTGATGTCGATATTGCCGAGGGAAAAAGCATGCACTATCAGGTTCTTAAAACCCGCGAACCTGTCAAGGGAGTTAGAATGAAAGTTGGCCCCCAGAAAAAGGATGTTATAGTCAATGTAGCCCCCATTATTGTGGAGGGTGAGCTTAAGGGCAGCGTGGGAGTCATTCATGATGTCTCCGAGATTAAGCAGCTGACTGAAGAACTGGACCAGGCCAAGCGCATGCTGCGCCAGCTAAAAGCCCGCTACAGCTTCGCCGATATCGTGGGGGAAAGTGATACCATGAGGGCTGCCATCAACAAGGCCCGGAAAGCCTCCAGCACTCCCGCCACTGTTCTCTTGCGGGGGGAGAGCGGGACCGGCAAAGAATTATTTGCCCATGCCATTCATAATGAAAGTCCCCGCAGCGAAAGAAAATTCATCCGGGTTAACTGCAGTTCCCTCTCTGACAGTCTGCTGGAGAGTGAATTGTTTGGTTATGTGGAAGGAGCCTTCACCGGCGCTAAAAAAGAAGGAAAGAAGGGGCTTTTTGAAGAAGCAGACGGGGGCACAATTTTCCTGGATGAGATAGGCAAAATCAGCGACAATCTCCAGGTCAAACTTCTCCGGGTTTTGCAGGAAAAGGAAATAGTCCGGGTGGGGGATACCCGGCCGAAAAAAGTTGATGTCCGGATTATCTGTGCCACCAATATCAACCTGGAAAGAGCGGTTCAGGAAGGAAAATTTAGAGAGGATCTTTACTATCGTCTCAATGTTTTCCCCATTAAAATTCCCCCTCTTCGGGAAAGAAAAGAGGATATTAAGGCTCTGGTCAGGCATACAATTCGTAAATTTAATCAGGAATATGGCAGAGCAGTCCGGGGAATTGAGCCTGAAGCTCTGAAAATTTTGCAGAATTATAATTGGCCGGGAAATGTTAGAGAGCTGGAAAATATTATCGGCCAGGCTATGATTCACATGAATCTGGATGAAGAATACATTGCCGAACACCATCTCCCCGTTCTTAAAGAGGAAAGAATAGAAATCCCTGAGGTGGAGCCGGTATCCTCAACTTCGCTGGAGGATCATTCTTTAAAGGAAATCATTGAGGAGACTGAAAAGAAATTGATAATCAGGGCCCTCAACAAAACCGAAGGAAACCGCACGGAAGCAGCTAAAAATCTTGGCATTGCCGTCCGCAGCCTCTATTATAAGATGGACAAATACGGGATAGATTGATAAACTCTACCGGTCATCCCTGCTACTCATTCCTGTTTATCTCTGTAAATTTTTGCCTGCAATAATTTGCAGAACCCTGTTTTTTCTGCAGACATTTTCTGACTGGTATTTCCATAAAATTATTAACAAGCTTCCCGGAAAATAAAATCTCAATTTTCTATCACCGCAGTTTTGGGCTTCGCGGTGTTTTTTTAATTTTTTTTATTATATAGACCAAAACTGGCATGAATCTTGCATATATTAATAGTGGAAGAGAGTGGAAGAGATAATGGAAGATGAATATCAATTTATCAGGGGGGTTGATTTATGCAGATATTCGAAAAGTTGAAGGAGCAGGGCCATGAACAGCTGAATTTTGTTCAGGACAATAAAACAGATCTCAAAGCGATAATCGGCATTCATAATACTGTGCTGGGTCCGGCCCTGGGTGGCTGTCGGATGTGGAATTATGAAAAAGAAGAAGATGTTATAAAAGATGTGCTCAGGCTTTCTAAAGGCATGACCTATAAGGCCGGTATTTCCGGTGAAGATTACGGGGGCGGGAAAACAGTAATCTGGGGTGACCCTGAAGTCCATCGTACCGAGGGACTTTTTAGAGCCCTGGGACGTTTTGTTGATACTCTGGGAGGCCGTTATACCACCGGAACAGATGTAGGCACCCAGCCTGAAGATTTTGTGATGATGCGTAAGGAAACTCCTCATGTAGGAGCACTACCTGAAGAATACGGCGGAGGTGGGGATTCCTCTATACCAACGGCCTACGGAACTCTGATGGGGATAAAAGCCAGCTGTAAGTATAGATACGGAAGTGATGATTTAGAGGGTAAAACCGTAGCAGTTCAGGGTCTGGGAAAGGTAGGATTAAAGCTTGCCCGTCACCTTAAGGACGAGGGGGCTAAATTGCTCGGAGCTGATGTAGTGGAAGAAAATATCGAAAAAGGCAGAGAAATGGGAATGAAAATTGTGGAACCCGATGCCATCTATGAGGCAGATTGTGATATATTTTCTCCCAATGCCCTGGGAGCGGTAGTTAATGATGATACCATTGAGAGATTTAACTGCGATATAATCTGCGGGGCAGCCAATAATATTCTGGCTGAACCTGAACATGGTCGAAAGCTGGCTGAAAGAGGAATTCTCTATGCTCCCGATTATGTGGTTAATGCCGGGGGATTGATTCTGGTTTGTGATGAAATGCAGCCCGCTGGTTACAGTGAAGAACGGGTAATGAAAAAGTGTGAGGGGATTTATGACAGGCTGCTTAAAGTATATGAGCTGGCTGAAGAGCAGGATATTTCTACCATTCAGGCAGCAGATAAGTTTGTAGAAGAGAGAATAGAAACCATCAGGATGACCAACACCATTCGAAAATTTAACGAATAACAGGACCAAGCTCGAGTTGAGAGGAGGCTGCCGAATGATTTCCAGTATTACCGAACTTGTTAATCAGGCCAAAGAATCCCCTCCCCTGAAGCTGGCTGTTGCTGCTGCCGGAGATCCGGCCGTGCTGGATAGTGTATCCCGGGCCTGGCAGGAGGGAATTATCGAGCCCATACTGGTAGGAGAGAGGGAAAAAATAGAACAGGCCAGAAACAGTATCGAAAGCAGCCTGAAAGCCAGAATTATTGAGGTTAAGAGCAACAAAGAGGCTGCCAGCCGGACCATGGAATTGATTTCCCAGGGAGAAGCAGATTTTCCCATGAAGGGACTGCTAAGTTCGGGAGAAATTTTACAAGCACTGCTGAATAAGGAATACGGCCTGCGCCAGAAGAGGCTTTTAAGCCTGGTAACCATGATATATCTGGAAAAGGTAAAACGCTTTGTGTTTCTCTCCGATGCCGGGCTGAATATTGCCCCTGATCTCGGCGACAAAGCAGGAATAATCAAGAATGCTGTTATTATTGCCCGCAGTATTGGTATCGAAAAGCCCCGGGTGGCAATCCTGGCAGCAGTGGAAACGGTTAATGAAAAGATGCCTGTTACCCAGGAGGCGGCTCAGCTCTCAAAGATGGCCGAACGCGGTCAGATTAAAAACTGCCTGGTCGATGGGCCGCTGGCCCTGGACAATGCCATTATTCCTGAAGCTGCCGAGCACAAGGGGATTACCGGAGATGTCGCCGGTAGGGCTGATATTCTGCTGGTGCCTGATATTGAAGC
Organism: Halanaerobiaceae bacterium; assembly: GCA_007134885.1. Classification (GTDB taxonomy): domain Bacteria; phylum Bacillota; class Halanaerobiia; order Halanaerobiales; family Halarsenatibacteraceae; genus T1SED10-84. Next base: position 8,005 of record SLJX01000006.1, on the reverse strand, counting down.
CGGCAATATTCTTTACAAAGCCTGGATCCTCTACGCCGGTTTTCCTTCAGCCAGCCTGGTGTACGGGGCCAGGGTTCCGCTGGTGATGACATCCCGGGCTGACAGCCCCGAAACCAAGTACAATTCGATCGCTCTGGGCAAGCTGGTGACCAGAGGACTGAATGAGCTCTTAGATTAATACTGAAGAAACTAATTAATCTATTAAAAAATTAGGGGGAATTAATGATGACAAAGGTATTTGAATTGATGGAGGAACATGATTTTGAGCAGGTTGTTTATAATTATGATGAAGAATCAGGTCTGAGAGCAATTATCTGTATCCATGATACCACTCTGGGACCTGCTCTGGGTGGGACCAGAATGTGGAACTATGATAATGAAAATGAAGCCCTGGTTGATGTGCTCCGCCTGGCCCGGGGCATGACCTATAAAGCTGCGGCGGCCGGACTGAATCTGGGGGGCGGCAAGGCTGTGATAATTGGAGATGCTGACAAAGATAAGAGTGAAGGACTCTGGAGAGCCTTCGGACGCTTTGTTCAGAGTTTGAATGGCCGCTATATTACTGCCGAAGATGTTAATACCAGCGTTGAGGATATGGACTTTGTGGCCCAGGAAACAGACCATGTAACCGGGCTGCCGGGAACCAGTGGAGATCCTTCACCGGTAACTGCTATGGGGGTCTGGAAGGCCATGAAGGCCAGCGTCGAAGAGGTTTACGGTACCAGAGATTTAAATGGCAGAACCGTTGCCCTTCAGGGTGTGGGAAGTGTTGGCTACTACCTGGCCCGTCATATAGCAGAAGAGGGCGGCAAACTGATTGTTACCGATATCAAAGAGGATAAAATTAACCGGGTTAAAAGTGAATTTGGGGCTGAGGCTGTGGAACCCGATGAAATTTACGGAGTTGACTGTGATATCTTTGCGCCCTCCGCTCTGGGGGCAGTTATTAATGACGATACTATTCCTCAATTGAAGTGTGATATTGTTTGTGGAGCAGCCAATAATATCCTGGCTGAAGAACGCCATGGTGATATTCTCCATGAAAAGGATATCCTCTATGCCCCCGATTATGTGGCCAATGCCGGCGGCCTGATGAATGTTTATGATGAGATGCAGGAAGGCGGCTATGAAAAGGAAAGAGCTTTGAGGCGGACAGACAGAATTTTTGCTAATATTAAAACTGTCTATGAAATCAGCAAAAGAGATAATATTCCCACCTACAAAGCTGCCGATATTCTGGCTGAAGAGCGCATAGCCAGCATCAGAAAGGTTCGCAGCAACTATATCATTAGATGATTGTACTGCATAAAATCGATATCATCAAATTTCAAAATTATAATCCCCATCATATCAGACATCCTGTTAATCAAATTGCCAGTAAAATAACTTTTCGCAGCTGAACCATTAGAGGATAAATTTAAATAATCAAAAGCAAATCTAAAGGTCAAAAAGCAGTTAATTAGAAAGTCAAACTAAATCAGTGATTGTTTGAACCAATCGAGAGAGGTGTTGTTATGACCGAGCCCAAAATTCTGGTAATCAATCCCGGTTCCACCTCTACCAAGCTGGCCCTATTTCAGGGACTGGAAGAACTCTCTGCCTCTACTATCAATCATGAACAGCAGGAACTGGAGAAATTTGCGGCAATTTCTGACCAGCTGGACTTCCGGCTGGATTTAATAGAGGATTTCCTGGATGAGCAGGATTTTGCTTCCCGGGAGCTTTCAGCCGTGGTGGGCCGGGGAGGTCTTTTAAAACCAATTCCCGGGGGGACCTATGAGGTTAATGATGAGATGCTGACTGACTTAAAAGAAGGTCTTCAGGGTGAGCATGCCAGTAATCTGGGCGGTCAGCTGGCCCGGGCTCTGGCGGAAAAGGCAGAAGCCCGCGCCTTTATCGTCGATCCTGTGGTGGTAGATGAACTGACCCCGCTGGCCCGGCTGTCAGGCCATCCTGACCTTCCCCGCCGCAGCATCTTTCATGCCCTGAATCAAAAGGCTGTGGCCCGGCGCTATGCTCGAGAAAGCGGCAGGGATTACCAGGAGGTGGAGGTTATTGTAACCCACCTGGGCGGTGGTATATCCTGCGGACTTCACCGGCAGGGCAGGGTTATTGATGTTAATAATGCCCTTAGCGGTGAAGGTCCCTATTCTCCCAACCGCACTGGAGGACTCCCCACTCTGGATCTGGCCGAACTCTGTCTCAGTGGTAAATATTCTGCTGCTGAAATGAAAGAAAAACTCCTAAATTCCGGAGGAGTGGCGGGTTATCTCGGCACCAATAATATGATCGAGGTGGAGGAGAAGGCCCGGGCCGGAAATGAGGAATATGATAAAATATTCCGGGGAATGGCCTATCAGGTCAGCAAGGAAATTGGCTCACTGGCAGCTGTTTCAGCTGATAAACTCGAGGCAATTCTCCTAACCGGCGGGATTGCCCATTCCCGCTATTTTGTCAGGTTGATCCGGGAGAGGGTTGAATTTCTGGCTCCGGTGAAAATCTATCCCGGAGAAGAGGAAATGCAGGCTCTGGCAGCCGGTGTCCATCGAGTTCTGACCGGCCAGGAAGAGGCCAGAGAATATAACTAATAATTTTTATAAGGAGGAGAGATATCTTGGCTGACAAGAAGACAGTCGAGAAAAAGGTTGTGTTTGATGAAGAGAGATGTAAGGGCTGCGAACTCTGTGTCGATGTCTGCCCTGTTGATATAATTAGAATGGCTGAAGACAGAATGAACAGTCACGGTTATCAGCCGGCTGAGGTTCCTGATGAGGATCAGGAGAAATGCATCAGCTGCACCCAGTGCTATCAGATGTGTCCCGATGTCTGCATTACAGTCTACAAAGAAAATAAAAAGGATTGAGGGGAGGAATTTAAGATAATGGCAGAAAAAGTTTTGATGAAAGGAAATGAAGCCATCGGAGAAGCTGCAATTCGGGCTGGCTGCCGCTATTTTTTTGGTTATCCCATAACACCGCAAAATGATATCCCGGCCTATATGTCCCGGGAACTTCCCAAGCATGATGGGGTTTTTCTCCAGGCTGAAAGTGAAGTTGCTGCCAGCAACATGGTCTATGGGGCTGCCGGGTCCGGGGCCAGAGTGTTAACCTCATCCTCCAGTCCCGGAATTAGCTTAAAAGCCGAGGGACTTTCCTATATAGCAGGAGCTGAGCTGCCCTGTGTTGTGGTTAATATTATGAGATGCGGCCCCGGCCTGGGAGGCATTCAGCCCTCGCAGGGTGATTATTTCCAGGCCACCAAGGGTATGGCTCATGGCGATTTTCACCTGATAGTCTATGCTCCCTCTACTGTTCAAGAGCTGGTGGATTTAACCTATAAAGCCTTTGATACCGCGGATAAGTACCGTAACCCGGTCATGGTGCTGGGGGACGGCATGCTGGGTCAGATGATGGAACCGGTGGAATTTATGGAACCGCTTGACCCGGCTGAACTGCCGAAAAAGGAATGGGCAACCGATGGAGCAAAGGGCAGAGAGCCTAATGTAATAAATTCCCTGGCCCTGGCTCCCGAGGAGCTGGAAGCCATGAATAAAAAACTGGAGAACAAATACAAGAAGGTTAAAGCCAATGAAGTTATTCATGAGGAGTACCGTCTGGAAGATGCTGAAATTGCCGTGGTGGCCTATGGTACCTCGGCTAGAATCTCAACCAAAGCAATCGATATGGCCCGGGAGCGGGGAATTAAGGTCGGTCTGATCAGACCGATTACCCTCTATCCCTTTCCGGAAAAGGAGATCGCAGCCACCTGTGATCAGATAAAGAAATATCTCACTGTAGAAATGAGCACCGGCCAGATGATTGAGGATGTCAGGCTGGCTGTTAACGGCAGAAGACCGGTTGAATTTTTTGGCCGGCTGGGAGTGGTTTTTGAAGCAGAAGAAGTTTTACAGCGGTTGATTGCCCTGGGGGGTGACAATTAATGGAAAAGATAGCTTCCTATCCTGATTCTCTCACAGATAAGCACTTTCATTACTGCCCGGGTTGCACTCACGGCACGGTTCACCGCCTGATAGCTGAGATCATGGATGAACTGGATATTAGGGAGGAAACCATTGGAGTTGCTCCGGTAGGCTGCTCGGTGCTGGCCTATGAATATTTTGATTGTGATATGCATGAAGCCTCACATGGCAGAGCTCCGGCAGTGGCCACCGGGATAAAAAGAGTTCATCCTGATAAAGTTGTTTTCACCTATCAGGGCGATGGTGACCTGGCTTCAATCGGTACGGCAGAGATAGTTCATGCCGCCAACCGGGGAGAAAATATCACCACGATATTTATCAACAATGCTATTTACGGCATGACCGGAGGACAGATGGCACCCACCACCCTGGAGGGTCAGAAAACTACAACCACGCCCTACGGACGAAATCTGAAGGAAGCTGGTAATCCCATAAAAATGACGGAGATGCTGAGTGTGCTGGATGGGCCATCCTATATTGCCAGGGTTTCGGTCCATACCCCAAAACACATCCGGAAAGCCAAAAAGGCCCTGAAAAAAGCCTTTCAGAGACAGCTGGAGGGCAGAGGCTTTACCCTGATTGAAGTGTTATCCACCTGTCCTACCAACTGGGGAATCAAACCCAAGGATGCCCTGAACTGGCTGGAAGATTATATGATGCCTGTCTATCCTCTGGGAGATTTAAAAGATATTGAGGAGGTGGAATAAATGCAAGAAGAAATAATAATGGCCGGATTTGGTGGTCAGGGCGTAATGTCTATAGGCCAGCTGCTGGCCTATTCCGGAATGACCGAAGGATTGAATGTTTCCTGGATGCCTTCTTACGGGCCGGAAATGCGAGGGGGAACGGCTAACTGTACTGTTATTGTTTCCGACAGCAAAATTGCCTCACCTCTAACCAGCAAACCTGATTCAGTGATAGTCATGAATCTGCCTTCTCAGGATAAATTTTCTCCTAAGGTTAAGGAAGGCGGTCTGATTGTTACCAACTCATCTTTAATAGATAAAGAAGTAGAACGGGAAGATGTCGAGGTTATTAAGGTACAGGCCAACAAAATTGCCAATGAACTGGGAAATACCAAAGTTGCCAATATGATAATGCTGGGTGCCTATCTGGCCAAAAGGGAGATGATCTCTCTGGAGACAGTTAAAAAATCTCTGACCAGTGTCCTGCCGGAGCGCCACCACGGCCTGATTCCCCTCAACGAAGAGGCTCTGGAGCGGGGATTTGAGCTGGTTAAGGACAGTGTCTCTGTTTAAATTACTCTTCATGCCAGACTATATCACACCAGGATATAAAAAATAAGATATGAAATAAAAAATAAGATATGAAAAATTCATCTGCTATTTTTCAAGACACGCCGCCTAAGAGAAAAAACCCATGATCCCTTAGCAGTACTAAAGACAAGAAAATATTACAGCATGTTTACAAGATGTTCACAAGAGAAAACTGAATACAGTTAAGCTGACGGGCAGGAATTAAATTTGAGGATGGTTCTCAGAAATATAAAGGGAGGAGGAGCCATCCTCATTATTTTATTTTTCCTGCTGGTATGGTATAATTTAAAATAGTTATGATATAAATTAAAACAGCAAATCCTGGAGGTGCTCCCGGGGTATGAATCAAACTGCTAAGCTGCTGGAAGAACTGGTTAAAATAGAAAGTCTGCCCCGCCAGGAAAGAGAACTGGCGGATCTGCTTAAGGCTGAACTTAAATCCTGTGGCCTTGAAGTTCAGGAGGACGGGGCTGCGGCAATACTTTCCGGCAGCAGCGGGAATCTTTTGGCCTGGAAAGCGGACGAATCCCGGGAAATGAAAGGTTTAAAGAGGACTTCAGCCGGAGAAGGTGGCAGCGGTTTGCTGCTGGTAGCCCATATGGACAGGCAGTTTCCGACAGCAGCTGAGAAAATTACCATCAGCCAGGGATATCTGGAAAGCAGAGGAGACTCGGTACCTGGAGCTGATAATCTTGCCGGAATCAGCGTTATTCTGGGATGGCTGCGCTCCAGCCGGAGCAGGATTCCTGCAGATTGGGGAATTACCCTGACAGTTGCTGAAGAGATAGGTCTTCTGGGAGCTCGCTGTCTTCCTGGCGAGTTTTTATCCCGGTTTTCCCGGGCCCTGATCCTGGACGGTGAAGCTCCGGTCGGAACAATTTACACCTCGGAACCTCCGGTTTCTGTTTTTTCCCTGCTTCCTTCTGAGAAAATGACAGAAGCTGAACAGAAACTGCTGCTGCAGGGGCTCAAATCTCTAATTTCTTCTAAGAGCTCTGCTGTTAAAACCATCTATCTGGACAGTCCTCTGCCGGCTGCCGGGATTACAACTTCTGGACTGCTGGTAGCGGTCAGAGGTCACCGCCAGATGGCTGTTAACATTTGGAATAACATACTCCAGAAAGTTTTGCAGGGTAGAAATTTGAGAGCAGCGGACATTAGTTCCCGGCTGCTCTTTTCCTGTCCCGGGACCAATTTTAGCGGTCGGGAGAGCTGGCTTTCCTCTTTGAAACAGGCATTAGCAGAGAACTCTCTGGAGCTCAAATTTCTCCAGAGCCCAGGAATCAGCGAAGCAAGTGTTCTTACAAGTCGGGGTCTCCCGGCAGTCAATCTGGGAATAGGGGTAGAATCTGCCCATACCAACCGGGAAAGGGTTAAGCTTACTGAATTACATAAAATGATGAAGGTTTTAGAGGATCTCAGCAACTTAACAGGAGGTTGATGTTAGAATGAAAGATCTGCAGGAAAAAGTAATAAGTACCAGTCAGGCTTTTCAGGGCAATATTCTTAATGTTCGAATTGATCAGGTTGAACTTCCCGACGGCAACATATCAGAAAGAGAAGTGGTTGAGCATCCCGGAGGAGTAACGATTATACCGGTTACGCCGGAGAAAAAGATCATGATGGTCAGACAGTATCGAATTGCCACTGAAGAAGTGCTTTTAGAGCTGCCAGCCGGTAAAGTAGATGGTGAGGAAACTCCGGAAGAAGCTGCCCGCCGGGAACTAAAGGAAGAAACCGGTTACTACGGGGGAGATTTTCAACATCTTTTTGATTTCTATACCACGCCGGGTTACAGCTCAGAAATTCTGCATCTTTATCTGGCTGAAAAAATTCATCAGGGTGAACGGAAGCCAGAAAAAGGAGAGTTTCTCACAAATGAAAAAATAGCAGTTGAAAGGATTCCTGACCTCATTTTTTCTGGCCAGATTAAGGACTCCAAAACCATAGTGGGACTGCTGGCCCTGAAAGAATTAATTGAGCAGTCCGGAGAACAGGGCAGGCATTGAATATTAAAATATTTAAGGAAATGATTAATAAAATTAATATTTTACTTGACAAAATTAATAATATATCGTATAATTTTAGCATAAGCAGCAATTAATTATCAGAAGGAACAGGCAAAGAAAGAACATGGGAAGAATTAAGGCTGAAGATTCCAGCAAAAAAGCAGGTGATTAACTTTGGCTCATAAAATAAGTAAAATAATTGGAAAATGTCCGGTATGTGATGAAAACATGTATATCACCGAGCTGAAATGCAGTCGCTGTCAGACTACTATTAGAGGTAAATTTGAGCAGGATAGGTTTTCCCGACTGACTTCTGACCAGTTGAAGTTTGTCGAGGTATTTATCCGTTCCCGGGGAAATATTAAAGAGGTTGAGCGGGAAATGGGAATATCCTATCCCACGGTTCGCAATAAGCTTGATGAGGTAATAGCTGCTCTGGGATACAGGGTTGAAGACAGTCCTGATGATGAAAAGGCTGAAAAACGCAAGGAAATTCTGGATTCCCTGGAGCAGGGGGAAATTGACTCCGGGAAGGCAGTAGAAATGTTAAAAAATATTTAAGGAGGCAGAATTGATTATGTCGGAAGAAAGAATGAGAATATTAAAGATGATTGCCGAAGGCAAAATTTCTCCGGAAGAAGCCAACGAACTGCTGAAATCGCTTGACCAGCCTGCTCCGGAAAAGAAAAAAGGAGGCAGACCTCGCTTTGTCAAAATAAGGGTGGAGGAAAGAGGAGAAG
>SLJX01000030.1 GCA_007134885.1 Halanaerobiaceae bacterium | reverse complement strand
TCGTAATGAAATTTCTGCTGCACTTTCCTACTATTTTTAGAGTTGGTTGACAATCAGCAGGGTGAGAGTTTTTCTCCCCGGGGCTTCTCAGTTATAACCCCACTTCCCCGGGGAGAATTTTAATTTTTTGGTTTTGTGATATAATTATGGTAAGCTGAGTTAGCAGAAATTGGGCTGTCTGAATACGATGGTTTAGTATATATGATGATTTAGAATATGATGGATTAGAATGCAATGGTTTAGGACTGGATAGTTTAGAATACGGTGGTTTAGAACAGGACGGTTTAGAATGCAATGGTTTAGAACAAGACGGTTTATAATGCGATGGCTTAAGCCAGGATGGTTTATAATGCTATGGCTTATAATGTGATGGTTTAATTATGGCAAAGGAAGAAAATCATTATTACATCTGATTCAGGCCTGGGGACAGGTAGATTTGGCTGGATAAAGGTTTTATATCCCATGAACCGGGAGTGGTGATAGGAGTGAATGGTGAAAAAAAGGAAATAATTTTGGAGGCAGCTGTAGAAGTTATGGCCGAAGAGGGATATTACAATACCAAGATGAGCTGGATTGCTGACCGGGCTGAAATAGCGGTAGGTACAATTTACAATTATTTTGGCAGCAAGGAAGAGGTTCTGGAGGAGATATTTGCCAGAGAATTTAAAAAACGTCTTGATTTTCTGGCTGCTCTTGAAGATGATCCAGAGCTGACAGCCCGGGATAGGATTAAGAGATTTTTAGAAAAGCATTTTAGTGACATTAAAAATAATCCCAGTCTGGGAAAGATTCTGGTGCGTGAGAAAGAATTCCCCAGAAAAAAAAGTGAAGCTATTGGAGGTTATCTCAATCAACTTCCGAATAAGCTGGCCGAGGTTTTAAGTTCTGCTCATCAGCAGGGCCAGCTTAAGATTGATAATCCCGATTTAACGGCAGCTGCTCTTTTTGGTGCCATTCAGGGTGTAGTGGAGCGCGCTGTAAAACTAAAGGAATATTCACTGCTTGATGAAGCTGCCGAAGAATTATTGTTTTTTCTGGAAAGGAAATAAATATTTATCATTAGCTCAGCATTAAGCAAAAATTTCCAGTGGTTAATATTTAACAGAATATTTCAGATTAAAATACTATAATAATTAGTGAAGAAGGAACTTTTATGGTTGATCGTTGCTGACAGAGGTGGTGATTACTGTGGATTTTTTTAAATGGGCAGCTCCTTTTTACGATCTGGCAATGAAGCTGGTCGGTCATGGCAGTTCCTTAAAGGAGTTGAGTGAGAGGATTAATCCTGATCCAGGAGATAAACTGCTGGATCTGGGAGGCGGCACCGGCCAGCTGCTGGATTATCTGCCAGCAGAAGTCGAAGTTACTTTAGCTGACAGCTCAGAGGAGATGCTGGCCAGGGCCAGGAGAAAGTCGAGAAAACAGAAGGTTGATTATCTTAAAGCCCGGGGCGATAATCTGCCACTGCCCGATGACAGTTTTGATTATATAGTGGTAGCCGATGCTCTGCATCATTTTGAAAAAGTAAATGAAACTATCAGAGAGCTTGAGCGGGTCTTGAAACCTGGGGGCAGGTTGTTTATCATGGAATTTAATCCCGAGACGCTGTTAACCAGATTTATTTCGAGAGCCGAGAGCCTGGCAGGAGAGCCAGCAAATTTTTATCGTCCTGAGGAACTTGCAAAGCTGATAACTGATGCGGGATTTGACCCCGGATTAGAGGATTTATCCAGCTCTCTTTATATACTGCAGGGCAGCAAATAAGCAATTGTTCTCAGCAAGGATGTGATTTTTGGTGTAAGGTAATGATTTTTGATTTTGCAGTTTTCGATATTTGTTGATTTCTGTATTAGTGTTTGTAAATATTTGAGGAAATGTAAAGATAAAGCCTTATAGTTTTGGACAGGTGACAGTTTTGGACAAATGAGAGAACTTTTAAGGAGCAGGAGCAGAGAGGGTTAATGTCAAAAGTTTTATGAAAGAAACAGCTCGAGAGGCAGAAACTGCTATTTAAACAAGGTTACATTTAGTTAAGGATACATTTAGTTAAGATTTCATTTAGTTAAGGTTGCATTTAGTTAAGGTTAAGGCAGAGAGGTAAGGAGGCTGGAATATGAAAATTTTAGGTATATCAGATATCGTTACCAAAGATATGATTGCAGAAGCTTTTGCCAAGTATTTTCCTGGCGATGATTTAAGAATAATAGAGCTGGATCTGGTTGATTCTATGGCGGAACTTCAGGAAGTGAACAGGAAAATAGAGAGAGAAGGATTGGATTCCTTTGGTTGTACTCCGTTTATCTCGGATGCAATAAAAGACTTTCAGCCAGAAATTATTGCAGCCCATTTTGCTCCAATTACCAAAGAGTGCCTGGAAAATTCAGACAGAATTGAAGTAATTGGTTTGATGAGAGCTGGTTATGAAAATGTAGAGCTTGAGGCAGCAAATGATAAGGGCATTAAAGTTATTCATACCCCGGGTAGAAATGCTAATGCTGTAGCTGAATTCACTCTTGGTCTGATCTTTAGTGAAATTAAAAATATCTCCCGGGGACACAGAGCAATGAAGAGAGGTGAATGGAGAAGGAGATATCCCTTTGGAGATCTAGCTCTGGAGCTGGAAGGACGAACGCTGGGAATTATCGGTTTTGGAAATATTGGAAGACTGATTGCCGAAAAGCTCTCAGGATTTGATTTGCAGATTTTAGGTTATGATCCTTATGTTAAAAAGGAGATAATGGAAGATTATGGGGTTAAGAAAAGAAAACTGCCGGATCTCCTTATGGCCTCTGATATTGTTACTCTGCATGCCCGCTTAAATGAAGATACCCGGAACCTGATAGGAAAATCAGAACTGGAACTGATGAAATCCAGGTCCTTTTTAATCAATGCTGCTAGAGCAGGTCTTGTCAATAAAGATGCTCTTTATCAGGCACTTTTGAATAAAGAAATAGCAGGTGCAGCTCTTGATGTATTCTGGCAGGAGCCAATTGACATAAATAACCCCTTTACCAACCTGGATAATGTAACTCTAACGCCTCATTATGCTGGATTTTCTGAAGAAGCTCTGGAAAAATCTCCTCTTCTGCTGGCAGAGGCACTGAGGAATTATTATGATAACAGGGACACTACCTATGTAGTAAATTAAAGCTGCTGGAGAAAATTAAATCTGGATTGCAAATCTGGATTTAAATAGATTTGCAGAGTTTAGCAGTGAGTTGAGCCGGGATTATATCCCGGTTTGTTTTTTTGACAGAGACAGCTGAGAGAGGACTAAGAGCCAGCTGTAAAAAACCGATTCTAATGTGATAAATCTCACTGTTATTTTCACAGGAAAGAAGTATAATATACTGGCAGGTTGATAAAAGCTGAGAGACTGTTATTTCAACTTACTGCAGAAAGGGGGAAATGGGCTGTTGTTAGGAAATTTTTTTAAGCCTGAGTGAACGAGTATTCAAGTAAGTTTGTGAGCAGGTTACAAGCAAATTTAGCAGATTTAGAGGCTGATCAAGGGGGGAGAGACAATGAGCAAGTTGAGATTTATCAACGAGGCAATTTTTCTGCTGCTGTTTGGTTTCCTGCTCTGGCAGGGTAGGTTACAGGTCCGGGTGCTGACAAATTGGCACTGGCAAAGTCTGTCATTACATTAAACAGAATAGGCAAAATAATTACTCTGGTAAAGGGAGGAGTTTGAGTTATGGAAATTATTAAAATGGATCAGATTGCAGGTAAAACCAACAAAAGAGGCATTACTGCCAGGCAGCTGCTAAAGCATGATAATGTTCAGGTAATGAACCTGGTCTTGAAACCCGGCGATGTTGTTCCCTCTCACTCTGTTCCGGTGGATGTTTTTTTCTATGTGGTTGAGGGGCAGGGAACTATTTCAATCGGAGATGAGAGCGCTGTTGTGGAGGAAAGGGACATTGTATTCTGTCCTCCCGAGACTGAGATGAGTCTGGAGGCAGATCAGCAGGAAGAATTTGTAGTTTTAAATGTTAAAACGCCCAGTCTCTAGGATCAATTTGCAGGGAACAATACTGTTTTTAGGGAATAATACTGGAAGTAAATAAAACCAGTAAACAAAACCTGGCAGCAGCATGGCTCTACGTTTTTATTATACTGCTGCCCTAAATTTTTTCAGCTGTTGTCAGCTGGAGAGGTTCAACTCCTGTAATTTGATTAGTGTCACGGGAGAGAAGACGCAATTTAAATCAGCTGCCATTGCAGATAATTTAACCAGCTTTGACAGGAGGTAATGTCAAGAGATCTATGAAAAACCTGTCGAAAGGTTGGGGAGGAGGGAAGTATGTTAGTTGCCCTGATTATAAATATTATAGCTATCGGAACTTTAGTCTATTCTTTCACACAATCATCTCGAAAATCTATCCAGGCTCTTAAAACTGCTTTAATGAAGGGGTTAAAACTGGCACCCTGGATGGTTGGTATTATTGTTTTGATTGGAATTGTATTGAGCTTTGTTCCTCCGGAGGTTATCGAAAGATATCTGGGAGGAGAAATGACAATTTATCAGGTGGTTGCAGCAGCGCTGATTGGAACGGTTAGTATGATTCCCAATTTGATTACTCTGCCGCTGGCAGGTTCCCTGATAGATTCGGGAGCCTCTTATACCACAATTGCAGCATTTTTAACCACCTTAACCATGGTTGGCTTTGTGACCATGCCGCTGGAAATAAAACTGCTGGGTAAAAAAATAACTTTCTGGCGCAATCTGCTGGCCTTTTTCTTTGCCATAATTATAGCTGTTATTATCGGGGCTTTAATGTAGAGGGGGTAGAAAAGTGAAACAGGAATCAATAGCAGGCAACTTAAAGAAATTAGCAATTTTTCTGGCTTTAACTGCTGTGATTTTAATTTTAATGCGTTATCTTTTTCCAGAACAGAGCGCCTTAAGTCTTGAAGTGATGAGAGATTACAGTAAGGAAGTGGCGCTAATATTTCCTCCGGTCCTGGTGCTGATGGGCCTGGCTGATGTCTGGATACCGGAGGATATGGTAAAACAGTATCTGGGAAAAACCTCGGGCTGGCGGGGAATTTTGCTTTCTCTCTTTCTGGGAACCCTGCCCACCGGGCCTCTGTTCATTGCCTTTCCCATTGCCAGCGAAATGCTGAAAAAGGGAGCCCGAATTGCAAATGTGGTTGTATTTTTGGGGGCCTGGGCATCGCTGAAAATGCCTCAAATCGGGGTGGAAATTCAATTTTTAGGTCTGGAATTTGCCTTTTACCGGGCCGGCCTGACCTTTATAGCGGTAATTTGTATTGCTTTAATAACAGATAAGCTGCTGAAAAGATCTGAGATAAGCTGGGGGAAGATTTTAAAGGAGTAATTGAAGATTATTATGAAGTCATCTACACCGATGATGTAATACCGTTAAAATATAAGTATTTAATGGCAATTGCTACAGGGTTGATGGCTGAACACAGACCTAAGGTGATGGTAGATACCAAAAAAGCTTTGAAATATGGAGCCTCTCCTGAGGAAATTAAAGAAGTACTGCGGATGACAATCTGGTGGTGCGGCGCTCCTACCATGGTTAAAAAGCAAATTATGGTGTATAATAAGATTGAAAATGATAAAGGTCCTTGATAATTTTTTATTTGGCTTAAACTGACACTGAGCAGCAAAGGGAATTACTGGTTAAAGAAGAATTAAAGCAAAATTAATTTGGGAAAGCTAAATCATTAAATAGATTTGTTTTGGAAGAAAAATATAATTACGGTCAGTGGAAGGAGCAGGAAAATGAAGGTTGCACTGGCTATCAATCTTATAACAGCAGGTTTGCTGCTGCTGTCTTTTTTTAAATCCTCCCGGAAAACCCTGATTGCTCTGAAAATGAGTTTGCAGAAAGGAGCAAATCTGATGCCCTGGATGATAGGGATTATTGTTTTGATCGGCATGATGTTAAGTTTTGTACCGGAGCAGACAGTGGAAAGGTATCTGGGAGGAGAAATGACGTTAATTCAGGTAGGGGGAGCGGCGCTTCTGGGAACTATTACCATGATTCCCAGTCTGATTGCTGTTCCTCTGGCCGGCTCGCTGATTGAAGCTGGCGCATCTTATACCACCATTGCTGCTTTTTTAACCACCCTTATTATGGTGGGTTTTGTTACCCTGCCGCTGGAAATTAAGGAACTGGGAATAAAGATTACCTTCTGGAGAAATCTGCTGGCCTTTATTTTTGCTATTATTATTGCCGGAATGATAGGGGTTTTAATGTGAGTGTCTTTGGATAAACTGGAGGATTAAACCATGACAGTCAGAGATTTTATCAGGTTATTTAAGAAAATGATTTTTGTCATTATAGCTACAGCAGTGCTGATGTTTATTCTGGGCTATTTTTTTCCAGATGAGCAGGCGATGAGTCTGGCTATAATGAAGGAATACAGCCTTGAAGTAATTTTAGTCTTTCCTGCTGTGCTGGTTTTGATGGGCCTTGTTGATATCTGGATGCCCCGGGAGATGGTGCGGAGGCATTTTGGAGACACTGCTGGTTTCCGAGGTCTGCTTCTTTCGGTTTTTCTGGGCACTTTACCTGCCGGACCGCTTTTTATAGCTTTTCCTATTGCCGGGAAGATGCTGCGGAAAGGGGCCCGGGTGGCCAATGTGGTAGCCTTTATGGGCGCCTGGGCATCACTTAAAATGTCCGAAATCGGGATGGAAATATATTTTCTGGGAGTTAAATTTGCTTTTCTGCGGGTGGTGCTTACCCTGATTGCAGTGCTGGGTATAGCATTGATAACCGAAAAGATGCTGACGGTGGCCGGGAAGGAGTTAACTAAAGAATCAATTTAAGTAATCTCTGACCCTGAGAACAGCTTTAGCTCCTTCAGCAGCAGCAACCACAATCTGTTTATCCCTGACATCAGTAACATCACCGGCTGCCCAGATTCTCTCATGACTGGTTTCATTTTTTTCGTTTATAATTATTTCTCCCCGGGAATTTAACTTCAGTAAATCTTCCAGAAAATCGGTGTTGGGTATCAGGCCAATCTTGACAAAAACAGCTGATACTGGCAGCTCTTCTATTTTGCCGGTGGTACGATCTTTGAGTTTGAGACCGGTTAGCTGTTCCTGGCCCAGTAATTTTTCAACATTGCTTTGAAAATATATGGTGATCTGCTGGTTATTTTTGATCTTGTTAATCAGAACCTGTTCTCCCTTTAGGCTATCGTGAATATCAATCAGTTTTACCTGGCAGCCCAGTTTGGCCAGATCAAGAGCAGCTTCCATTCCGGAATTGCCACCACCTACGATTGCTACCGGTTCGCCGGCATATTTAAATCCATCACAGGACACACAATAATGCAGGCCCTTTTCGGCAAACTTTTGCTCGCCCTGGACATTTAAGCTGCGGTACTTGCTGCCGGTAGCGATAATGACGGTTTTAGCCCGGACTGTTTTATCTTCTTTAAGCCGGATCAAAAGATTTTGATCAGCATTCTGTTCCAGGCTGACCACTTTTTCTCCCAGCCGGATGGGAATATCATAATTCAAAATCTGTTCCCAGAAAGCCTGCAGCAGCTCAGCACCCTGGATGCTTTTTTCCCCGGGATAGTTTTCCACCCGGCCTGCTCCCAGCATCTGCCCTCCCATATCTCTGCCGATCAGAAGCAAATCGAGCCCGCTTCGGGCCCCGTAGAGGGCGGCATTGACTCCGGCCGGTCCTGCTCCCAGAACCGCCAGATCCCATTCTTTTTTGAGAAATGATGGTTCATCTTTTAATAAATCATCAAGTTCACCCGACAGGGTGGAAGTCACCAGATCGTTGTAATCACCTATATATTTATCATCGATAAATATCTGGGGGGTGCTATCAGCACCAGAAGTTCGATTGAGCATTTCCTGGTAAACTTCAGGCTGACTGGCATCATGCTCAATATATGAATGCCCCCGACTTTCAAAGATTGCCCTGACCTTCATACTGTAGGGCCTGTCTGGCAGGAGATATATTTCAATTTTGGGTTGAATATTGGCATTTGCCTGTGATTTCATAGCGGATAATCATCCTCCTCTATACTAAAAAAGTATATCATATTAGTAGGTTATATTCCAGTAAATTTTGGTCATATCTTATTGGTCATATTTTAAAGGTATTCTTTGCGTATTCTTTGCATATTCTTTGCAATGTTTACTGCACGGTTTTTTTCCTGGGTTTGGGGATCTCTCTTTTTTTGGTTGAAAATATTTTTATTGAAGGAATTGATAGAAAGGAAAATTTAAGATATGATAAATACAAAGCGCAAATATTGTTATTTGAAAAGCATAATCTGGGGCAAAAGCTGTTAAGTCATCAAGATAATGGCAAAAGACCTGAAAAGACCTATAAAAAAACCTATGAAAAAACCTATGAAAAGACATGTGAAAAGACTTATGAAAATCCTATTAAAAGACCTTTTAAAAGACCCATGCAAAGGCCTATGAAAAGACCGGTAGAAAGGTAGAAGCTGTTATTTAAAAAGTAAAAATTGTCATTAACAAGAGGTAGAAAACATCATTAAAAAGGAGGAAAAAATATGAGTTATCGCCAGATTGTGGATAAGGTAAATTCCGTAGGCGTGATTGATTGGGACCGGCGTCTATTTGATGAATTAATTCCTCTGCCGGGGGGAACAAGTTATAACTCCTATCTGATAACAGGCAGCAAAGCCAGCGCCCTGATTGATACCGTGGAAAAGGATTTTGCCGATGACCTGCTCAGGAATCTGGAGGAGCTGGGTGTTGACTCACTGGATTATGTTATTGCCAATCATGCCGAACAGGATCATTCCGGTTCTCTGCCTGAAGTGCTGAGAGCCTTCCCTGAAACGGAGATTATTACCAGCGTTAAGGGAAAAAACATGTTAACAGACCTGTTAAACATAAAATCGAAAAGAATTTCCACTGTTGAGGAGGGACGAGAGATTTCTCTCGGAGATAAGACCCTGAAATTCCTTGAGACTCCCTGGGTCCACTGGCCGGAGACCATGGTTACCTATCTGGAGGAAGATGAGGTGCTCTTCAGCTGTGACTTTTTTGGCTCTCATCTGGCTACCAGCGATCTTTTTGTCCGGGATGAAGCAGAGGTTTACCGGGCGGCCAAGCGGTATTATGCTCAGATCATGATGCCCTTCCGGCGGATCATCAGCAAAAATCTCGATAAAATTAAAGAAATTCAGCCCGCAATAATTGCCCCCAGTCATGGGCCGGTCTATCAGGATCCGGAATTTATTCTGGAAGCCTATGAAGAATGGGTTAACGGTCCGGTTAAACCGGAGGTTGTTGTTCCCTATATTTCCATGCACGGCAGCACCGAGGAACTGGTTGATTATTTTGTTGATCGCTTGATCCAGAATGACATTAGGGTTAAACCCTTTAACCTCAGGGAGGTTGAGCTTGGTCAGCTGGCAATGGCGCTGGTTGATGCGGCGGCGGTGGTGATAGGTTCTCCTACAGTGCTGACCGGGCCCCACCCCCAGGTTTCCTATGCTGCTACCCTGGCCAATGCTCTCAGACCTAAAACCAAATTTGCCTCCATCATCGGCTCCTGCGGCTGGGGAGGCAATCTGGTTGATGACATACTTGGTTCTCTGAATAAACTTGAGGTGGAAGTTTTTGATCCGGTATTATCCAAAGGCCGGGGCGATGAAGGCAACTTTGCTGAGGTGGACAGGCTGGTGGAGGATATTAACAAGGCCCTGGCAGATCTATAAGACTGACATAAGACTGACAAGACTGACATTTAGTTTCTGGGCCGAAAGAAAGGAGAATAAATATGCAGTCAGCTGAAGTGCAAAGAGCAGAGAAAATGGTAGAATACCAGGAGGGTTCAATCGTCAGCAAAACCCTGGTCGACAAAGAGACCGGCTCGATTACCCTGTTTGCCTTTGCGGCGGGGCAGAGCCTGAGCGAGCACACCGCTCCCTATGAAGCCTTGGTGCAGGTGCTTGACGGCAAAGCCGAGATAGTTATTGCCGGACAGACCTATAAGCTGAAAGCCGGGGAAATGATAGTAATGCCGGCGGATATTCCTCATGCCGTTAAAGCCAAAGAAAAATTCAAGATGATGCTGACCATGATTAAAGACTAGGTTTAGTGCAAAGCTTATTAGCATTCATCAGCTTTATGATATGGTGGGAAAAGGATGCTTTTCAGAGAAGATAGTTTGTTTTATCGGAACCCGGTTACCTGAATTAACTCAATATAATCTCCCAGAAAAAAATCAGATAAAATTGAGCAGGACAAATCAACAAAAATTGAGCAAAACTGAGCAACCAAAATCGATTAACCAAGATAAAGGGCCTGCCTTTTTGGACAGGCCCTTAGATTACCCTATCAATTTTTCTCTTTCAAATTTTCCTTTTGATTTTGAAAGAAACAAGTAAAAAACAAGGTAAGACAAAATATAGATAAAGATTTAGATCAGAATAAAGATAAAGAACAGGCTAATTTTTTTCTGGAAAAGTTTTAACCGGTCAGAATCCAGCAGCTTTCTTCCCGAAAACTCAGCTGGATTCTTTCGCCTGGCTGTCCTGGAACTCTATCGAGATGGGCATTGATGGTGATATCTTCACAGGATGTTTCAACCTTCAGCCGGGCTTCTACAAAACTGCCATAATAGATATAATCTATAATTTCAGCTTTGATCTCACCTTCAGGATCGATTTCAAAGGCATCAGGTCGGATGGCCAGGAGAGCAGAGCGGCATTCCTGACTGGTATTAAAGCCGCAGCAGGAGGGGGAGAGACAGACTTCTCCCAAAAGGCAGTGCCCTCTGATTTGGCCGTCGTCAGTATTCTGGAGGGCGGAGAGCTCTACCAGGTTGGAGCGGGAGGCAAATTCAGCCACAAACCTGTTTTTTGGCCGGGAGAAGATCTCCCGGGGTGTTCCGGTCTGTTCAATCCTGCCGGACTGCATAACTGCCAGCCTGTCAGAAAGGGAGAAGGCATCTTCTCTATCGTGGGAAACTATGATGGCTGGAGTTTTACTTTTCTGGAGGATTTCTCTGATCTCCCGACGCATGACTCCTCGCATTCTTTCATCCAGACTGCTGAAGGGTTCATCCATCAGCACAACAGCGGGATTGCGGCTAAGAGCCCGGGAGAGGGCCACCCGCTGCTGCTGTCCTCCGGAGAGCTGGTGAGGATACTGATTTTGATAGCCTTCCAGTCCCACCATTTTTAGCAGCTTTTCAACCCGCTCCTGCTGCTCTTCCCGGGAAAGTTTTTTTTCCAATCCGAAAATGATGTTCTGCCTGACAGTTAAGTGGGGAAATAGAGCATAATCCTGGAACATCATCCCGATATTGCGTTTTTCCGGTGATTTCATAATCCCCCTGCCTGCTACCTTCTCTCCCGAGATATAAATTTCACCCCGGTCCGGGCGGATAAAACCAGCAATCATCCGGAGAATTGTTGTCTTACCGCAGCCGCTGGGCCCCAGCAGGGTGACAATTTCCTCATTTTCCAGGGTAAAGCTCAGGTCAGCAACAGCTGGTTTATCCTTTCCACTGTAAGTTTTAGTGATGTTATTTAGCTCTAAAACAGCCATGGGAATCCTCCTTTAAAATCTGTCAATCATTAATTTCAGGGGCAGTAAAGAGACCAGAATTAGTATCAGTGCTGGAAAGGCAGCCTCAGCATAAAAGCCTTCGGAAGCCTGAAGCCAGACCCTGATTGACAGGGTGTCAAAGCCGGCCGGGCGCAGCATCAAAACCGTGGTAAGTTCTTTCATGCTGCTGACAAAGACCAGAGCGCCTCCGGCCAGCACTCCCGGAAGTACCAGCGGCAGAACAATCCTCCACAGCAGCTTTAGTCCGGAAACCCCCATGTTACGGGCCGCATCTTCCAGAGAATCTGCCACCAGGCGAAAATTTGCTTCGCTGGACTGGAGGCTGAGGGGAAGGTATTTAATAATCAAGGCTAGCAGCATTACAAACAGGGTGCCATATAGTGAGGGCAGGTAATTATTGAAAATAAAAATCAACCCCAGAGCTACTACCACGCCGGGCAGGATGTAGGCAGAAGCTGCCAGATTATTGAGAGTTTCAGTTAGTTTATTGGAATATCTGATCCGCAGATAGACTAAGGGCAGGGAAACTGCCATAGCTATCAGGGCAGCCAGGGCGGAACTCAGGATGCTATTAAAAATAAAGGGCAATATATTCCACTCAATTCCACCCCGGCTGATTCCCTGGAAAAGCCAGCGGCTCAGTACTGTCACCGGAAGAATCACTCCGGCAGCAAAGATAATTGTCACCAGCAGAAATAGCGGCCAGCGCCATTTCCCCAGCTCCAGGCGGGGCAGCTGCTGTTTGCTTTCGATTTTATGCTGATAATGTCCCCGGCGGCGGCTGAGATATTCCAGCATAACCAGGGTTAAAGTGAGGGTTATTAAAACCAGACTGAGCACTGCCGCTCCCTCCCGGTCAAAGCGGCCAGTCATCTGAAAATATATGCTGGTAGCAAAGGTATTATATCTCAGCATTGATACCGCTCCAAAGTCAGCCAGCACATAGAGAGCAATAAGATAGCCGCCTGCTCCCAGAGCCGGCCTCAGCAGCGGGAGTTCCACTTTTTTAAAGATCTCCAGAGATGAGAGACCGCAGCTTCTTGACATTTCATGAAGATGAGGATTTAAACGCCGCAGGCTGGAGGAGGCGATTAGAAAGACATAAGGATAGGTGAAGATTGTCATAACCAGAGCGACTCCCGGGAAGCTGTAGATATCTGCTGGAAGATTTATATATTCCTGCAGTAATCCCACCGGGCCAAAGGCCATGATATAGCTTAAAGCCCCGACATAGGTCGGGATAACCAGCGGAATTACCAGCGACCAGCTGAAGAACCGATGGCCGGGCAGATTGGTTCTGACCACCAGCCAGGCCAGAGCCAGGCCCAGAAAAATCCCGGCCAGGGTTACCACCACTGTCAGACTCAGGGTGCTGGCCAGCAGAGCAGGAATTCTCTGGTTCCAGAGCAGCCGCCATCTGTCGAAATCGGCAGTGATTCCCTGCCAGATGGAATAAAAGAGAGGTAGAGAGGTAACCAGTGAGACTGCAGCAGCAATGATAAGCAGCAGAAGGGAAGGAGAATTTTCCGGCCAGAGCCCGTACCAGATTGACTTGATTTTGAAATGCAGATTTACCAGTGCCTCTAATATCATATTAACCTCTTTTAATTTCTTTTCTTTTTTATTTTCAATCTTTTTAATTTCAAATTTTCCAAACTGAGTTCCAAACCGAGTAGATAGCTTAAGGTGATTGCAGGTTAAAACTTAAATAGAAAAAGCCCGGGCAAATATTGAAAATAACAACAGGTGAGGGAGGAAGATGAAAATAATTTTCATTTACCGCATAATAATTATAGGTTAAACCTATAAAGTTTGTCAAGTATAATATCTTATTTAAGGATAAATACCGGCATTTCTTTACTTAACAGGAATAATTACTTATTGTTTAACCGATTTATCTAATCGATCACAGGTGACTTTCAAAGAATGGTTTTCTGCGAGAATTATTGATCAAGTTAACTGGCTGGTAAGTCAGCTCAGAAAGCAGATATTTCTTTATTATATAATCAAGGGAGCAACTCTCTTGTATCCGAAGATTATCCTGCTGACCAGGCCGGGTTGCTCCGTTAAAGTAACTGCAGTCAGACAAATAAATTATGTGTAGTATAAAGTTAAGTTACTACAACAGGAAATGTTAAAAATTTTGAAGGAGCCTGTCGAGAGGGAAAAACTGCCCTTTAAATAAAATTTCAAGCTGAAAAATTGAAGGTAAAGTTGACAATAATGGTATGTTTAGATATAATTGTTGTCGTGAGCTAGATGAAAATAAATATCATTTAGCAGGGAAAGTCTGGCACAAGAATGATAGTTTAACACCTGACTTCACTGCGAAAAGCACTTTCACTGAAAATTAATTTGATAGGATCCTTGATATGTCTGGGATTATAGTTTCGAAGTTTGACGATATTGATTTTATGCAGTGCCATCATGCTCTCAAAAAAAGAAAAGGGAGAGAAAACTTCAAATGCTTAAAATTTTTGGCAGAATAAGGCAGAATAATGCTGCTCGAATAACCATTATTCTGGTCGGGCTGGCAATTGTAGGTGGATTACTACTGGGAGGATTCTTGCTGGGGGCAGAGCCTTCAGCAGCAGAAGCAGAGGAGATAGTGATCTATTCCAGCCGCCGGGAGCAGTTTGTCCGCCCGATTTTACAGCGGTTTGAAGAAGAAACCGGAATTGAGGTGCAGCTTTTAACCGGTCAGGAAGCTCAGTTTAATCTGAGAATCAAAGAGGAGTCCGGTAACCCCCGGGCTGATGTTTTTCTGGCCAATGATGCCGGAGTAATGGAAGATTTGCGCAGAGCAGGTATTCTCAGAGAAGCTCCTGACAGGGTTCTGGAAACCATACCTGCTGATAAAAGAGCAGCCGATGGTTCCTGGTTTGGGCTGTCAGCCCGCTCCCGGATTTTGATGTATAACAGGGAACTGCTGTCTGAAGAAGAGGCTCCAGAATCTCTGGAGGAACTGACCGATCCCAGCTTTCAGGGAGAGTTTGCTATAACCCGGCCGGGAAATGGCTCGATGATTTCTCATATGGCCGGACTGAGACTTTATCACGGTGATGACTGGACCCGGGATTTCATTCAGGGATTGATGGCAAATGATCCTCTGATCCTGGGCGGTCATACTGATATTAGAAATGCAGTCGGCCGGGGAGAAGTGAAACTGGGCCTGGTGAATAACTATTACTATCGCCTGCAGCTTGAAGAGGAGACTCATAAAAATGTGGCTGCCATCTATCCCGATCAGGGGGAAGGTGAAATGGGCATTTTTGTTAATGTCGCCGGAGCAGCCCTGATCGAGGGAGGGCCAAATCCCGAGGCGGTAGAGGTGCTGATAGATTTTCTCCTGAGAGAGGAGATAATGATTGAATACGCCGAAATCAGCCGGGAAACTCCTCTGATTGCTGATTATCAGGGTTATGAGAAGGGTATTGAAGATTTCAAGCATATGGATATCAGACTTGATGAAATCGGTGATTACTGGCAGGGAACTCTGGAAGTAATGGAAGCTGCCGGTTATCATTTTTAGTAGACTGGATAACAGGTGAAAAAACAGGTTAAAGTTAAATAAAAAAACTAGAAATATTTTTTCCTAAGCACTTTGCTAATCAGGATAAAATTGCTATAATGGTAATAACCTATTCATCCGGAGTTTTTTCGGGATGAATATTTTGGGGAAAGATATCAGAAAAAAGAAAATTTTTGGGAGGAGAGTGGTAGAATGCTGGAAAAGATGCGGGGCCTGCTGGATATTGAGGGCCTGGATTATGGTGATGTCAGGTATGAAAATAACAGCTTTGTCACCATCAGCTTTGAAAACGAAGAACTGAAAAAGCTCAGCAGGACCCGGCGGGAAGGCGGACATCTCAGGATCTATCAGGAGGGAATCAAGGGTGTAAGCTCTTTTACCGAACTGGAAGATGCCCGGCAGGGAATTGCAACACTGCTGGAGGCCGGTGAAATGGCGACAGAACTAAAAAAAGAGAAAGTGAAATTGAAGGAAGCTCCGGTTTATCAGGACCGGGCTTTGGTTGAACCAAAAAGTGATCCCAGAAAGGTCAGCCTGCAGGAAAAAAAAGAACTGCTGCAGCAGTACAACGAACTGGCGCTTAAACAGGACAGGGTAATCAAAACAGACTTCTCCTATCAGGAGATTTATTCCCGGCGAAATTTTCTCAATCTGGAAGGAACCGAACTGGAATATGACCTGCTGGGCTGTTACATAGGTGGTCGGGTTTATGCTCGAAAGGATGATGTAGTTCAGTCCAAGCGGGTGGCCTTTGGTGCCTATCCGGAATTTGATAACCTGCTGGAGAGAGAGGATGACCTGCTCAAGGAAATTGAAATTTTACAGCAAATGGTAGAGGCTGATCCGATCAAGGCCGGCAGCTATCCGATAATAGTCAATCCCGATCTGGCTTCAGTCTTTATTCATGAAGCCTTTGGCCATCTTTCGGAAGCTGATGGGATTGAAAACAATCCGGAATTTCGCGAAAAACTGCAGCTGGGCCGGAAGCTGGGCTCGGAAATCCTGTCGGTAATCGATGATCCCGGCCTGGAGGGAACTCCCGGACATTATCTTTACGATGATGAAGGTCAGCGGGGCCGCAGGACCGAGCTGATTAAAGAGGGGCTGCTGGCAGGCCGGCTGCACTCCCGGGAGACGGCAGCAGACTTTGAGGAAGAAATCTCCGGCAACATGAAGGCTGTGGACTGTCATTTTACCCCGATTATCAGGATGTCAAATATTTTTATTGCAGCGGGAGACTCCAGTCCGGAAGAGCTGTTTGATTCGATAGATAATGGCTATTATCTGCTGAACAGCCGGGGTGGACAGACTACCGGAGATCAGTTTACCTTTGGCGCGGAATATGGCTACCGGATCGAAAATGGGGAGAAGAAGGAAATGGTTCGTGATATAAATATCAGTGGAGAGCTTTTCTCCACCCTGGAGAGGATTTCACTGATTGCCGATGACCTGACATTTTCTGAAATTGGAGGCTGCGGAAAGGGAAGCCCCATGCAGATAAATCGTTTTTCCGGAAAAGGCGCACCACATGTGAAAATTGACCGGGTTA
>SLJX01000207.1 GCA_007134885.1 Halanaerobiaceae bacterium | reverse complement strand
TTTTTAAAAGAAAAAGACCCGATTTTTAGTTTTAATAAAGCTATTGTGGGCAGCAGGAAAAAAATGGCATATAAGCGATTTTATTCATGTTTTGATCCTTTCCGCATGCTAGCTTATTCCAGTAAATTGGGTAAAATAAATCCTGCAGGAAGAGAGTTTTTTAAAATTCTCCTGCAGGATTCTCACATCTAAATATATCGTAGTATTTCTAGTATTTCTTTCACTCTTTCAAATTTTCCAGGTGCTCTTCTACTTTATCTATTTCATCTTTAAGCTCCAGAATATATTCTTCCAGTCTGGTCAAAGCTTCTTCTTTATCCATCTCCTCCCAGTCATCATGCCCTTCACATTCGCAGGTTTCTTCCTCACATTCGCATTCGCAGCAACAACAGCAGCAACAGCAGCAACAATTACAGCAGCAACAGCTGCCTTGATGAGAATGACCATGATGAGAATGACCGTGATGAGAATGATGTCCGTGAGTTCTATGGCCCGGATGATGGTGACTCTGATGGGGATAAGCATGATGAGAATGTCCATAATGTCCGGGTGAACTGCAACCGCAGCACATAATTTTCACCTCCTCTCCTGAATATAATTTGAAGAATATTGAGGAATTTAACCAGAAAATCTCCCATTGCTTCTTACAATGCATATATTAATGCCTATATTTAAAATACCGCATTTATTTTTTTATTACCTTAATTAGATTGTAATAAACTTAATCAAAATTGTCAAATAAATTTTATTGCCATGGTACCTGGTTTCTTGGAAGTGGGGAAATTAGTCTGTTTTTTTGTTTAAACTGGATTCACTTTTACAAAATTGTTAGATGGATTACATACCTCTGCTTGCAAGCAGAGGTATAATTATGGCACTGTTAAAGAAGAAGGAGGGAAAGCAAAATGAAAAAGAAAAGCAGATTCTATCTTCTGATAGGAATTATATCTATAGCAGCCCTTTTAATCTCTGCGACGATGCTGCTGGCTGAAGAAAATCAGGGCCAGGGTGAAATTTTAGGAGAAATGGGTGACACCAGCCTTCAGTTTCAGGGAGAGGTCAGGGTTGAAGGTCTGGGAACCTTTACCTTTGATCCCGAAGAGGTTGAGACTCTCCGTCCTGATATCTTCCAGGAAGGGCACTTTTCTCTTTTTGATGTGCTGGTCCATCTGAAAGAAGAGGGGCATTTCGAGATGGAATATGAGCTGGATGAGGAACTGAACACTTATGTTATTCACTCCCTGGAGGGTGAAAGCCATTGGTGGTACAGCGCCTATTACGATGGGGGATGGCCGGAAAACAGTGTCTTCCGGATGGATCATTATCCCTATAAAGATAAAATGCATCTTGAGTTCGAGCAGGTTTCAGCCGATTATCTGAACTCAGTTTATGAGACTTATCGGGATGAGGTGGAAAGAAAGAGAGATAATGACGGCAGAGTGGTTATACCCGAGGTCATTATCAGGGGGCGGAATACAACCCAGATCTTTGAGGATGTAGAGATAAATGCTCATAACTTAAGAGATGATATCTTCCAGCCCGGGGTAATTACCGCCATTGATGCAATCAAGTCCCTGGGAGAAGCGGGAAAAATCAGCTATGACCTGCAGTGGTATGAATCGCTGGGGCGGGCTGAGATAGTTAAAAGTTACTGGGTTAACCGCATTAACGATGATGAAAGTTACGGCCGCTGCGGCTTTGTTTATGAAGCGGGAGCGCCTGCCTTCCGCCGGTTCAGGGGAAACCACAACCATATTCCTTCCGATACCCGGGTGATTAATTCTCCGGAATATCTGGAATATTTCTGGATCTGTATTTAAACAAATTCTGGAGCCATATTTGAAACATTCATTATTTATGGAGCTATTTAAAAATAATTCTGGATTTGTTTTCAACTAATTCTGGAGCTGTTTTTGAAACCGGCTGCTGCTGGCTGAATTTCAGGCTAATCTTATTCTCCAGTAAACCCAGAGCAGATTAAAGGCGATAAAGGTTAATAAAATCAGCCAGATTATCAGATCGGCGGCAATTTCCTGCAGGGAAATAATGATTCCCAGTACAGCCGCCGAGGACCAGATGATTTTAAGGTTTAACATGGCTTTAAAAGCTTCCACTGAACCATTCCTGCCCAGCAGTGATTCAATGCCAATTCCAAAGAGAGCAGCTGCCACCAGCCTGACAAAGAGAGGGTTAAAGGTTTCTATGCCAAAAAATCCCAGAAAAGCTCCGGGAAAAAAGAAGAGCGGCAGGGCAAAGACAATATCAATAACAAAATGAAGAACAAAAAATCTGCTTAGCCAGATAGATACCTGTCTTTTTGCTGACATTTTTCTCCCTCCAGATTTAATATTTTAATTTACCAGGTCTTAATTTGCTGGATCTTAATTTGCCGGGACTTAAATTGCCGGTTCGTAATTTCCCGGGTCTTAAATTGCCAAATCATATTTTCCCGGGTCTTAATTTGCCGGATCTCTAAGACAGTGATTTACCCAAATGAAATTTAGCTGCTTTTCTGATTTATGTAATTCTTCAAATAACAGGTTAGTCCTGCTTAGTCCTGCTTTAATTAAATTTTCTTTAATTTTTAAAACAAAAATCACTCAAATAAAATCAATTTTTTTCAAAATTAAGCAGGACTCCTGATATAAATCGACAATTAATATAAAAAGTGCAGAAAAATTCACAGGTTGATTTTTTTAGATTTTCTTTTCCAAATTATATTTTCAGGGGTTGATTCTTTTCTAGGTTGTATTTTTAGATACAAAGTTATCAATCTTCCCGGGGCATGATATTCCCCATAACATACCCCCTCAGATATGTATGGTAAAAACTGATCCAGCAGTGCTCCGGGAGTTTTTTTATTTGTTTTTTGTTTTTTGTTTTTTGTTTTTACCAATTTTACTGACTGAAACCAACTAGGGGCAGATTTTGGTGGTGCTGAGATATCGAGATGGCCTAAGTCCCTGCTTTAAGCTTACTGTTTCTTGCTGCTTTAAGATTATTGAATATTATAAATTCAAGGCCAGATTGATTGATTTTTTAATTTTTGAGCAGAAAACTGAGCTTAATCTTTGAGTTAAATAATTTGAGCTAAAATTTTTTAGCAAATAACTTATGCACATTGAACAGAAAAAATTAAGCAAGAATTTTTCCAGCCGTTCTCTTATAGTCAAATACAATATGGTTATAGTCAGATATAATATAGTTATAGTCAGATATAATATAGTTATAGTCAAATACAATCAAATATTGTATAATACAATCAATAAATCTTTACAAGCAAAATATCTTCCAGCAAATGAAGGGCCAGTTTTTAAACTGGCTGTTTTTTTGCTTCCTGGCTTTTTAATTATATGTTAATGTAAAACATGGTAAGCTTGGAGTTATAAATAGCTACAGCTGTAATAATCGGCTGCAGCTCTAATTCAAGTGGGGATTGCAGATTATTCAGAATTCAAAAGCTTTATTCGTTTTTATAATAACAGTCTTTTTAACTGTTTTGTTATTCACTCTACCAGCCTGCTCAACTTCTCCTTCGCAGGGTCAGCAGTTTCATTTTATTCACCTGGATGGTATTTCTTACGATTTATTCCAGCAGGAACTTGAAGCTGGCATGCTTCTTGATATTCAAGCATTCTTCACAAATGATCGTAAGTTATATCAATGTCAAAACTGCCGTCATCAGGCTTCTGTTACTTCAGGAACTATTATGCAATAAAACGCGTACACCTCTTTTTGTTTTGTTTTGACTTGGATAATATTTATGTTATAATATAAACTAAAGTAAGCCGCTTAACAAAATAAGGTATCCGATAAATTTTGACAAATCATTTTAATAAGAAAATTTAGAGATTATTAGGAAATAAACCAAAACTAATAAGGAGGGAGTCTTTTATGGTAAGCAGGCACAAGAACAAGATGATGGTGTTGGTATTGGTTATAGCGGTTCTATTTGTGGCAGGTTCGTTAACTGCTCATGGTTACTCCAGAACCTTATTTGGTACAGAGGCGTTATCTGAATACGACGGTAAAGCAAATAGTCCAGCTTATGTTTCTATCAAAGGCAGAGTATATGATGTGACAGAGAGCTGGAGCGATGGTACCCACCGAGGCCATGAAGCGGGACAGGATCTTACTGATGCCATTCAGGAAGCCGGGCATGGTATGGATGTGCTTGAAGACCTGGAACAAGTAGGGTACTATGTTCCGAAAGTGCTGACTTCGGATGAACTGTCTTATTATGATGGCCAGGATGGACGTGAGGCATATGTTGCAGTAGAAGGTTTGATTTATGATGTGACAGAGAGCTGGAGCGATGGTACCCATCGAGGTCATGAGGCAGGACAGGATCTTACACAAGCCTTTTACGACTCTCCCCATGATGATGAGATATTAGATGAGCTTTCAGTTGTAGGGCTTCTGGCTGAAGAAGATGAGTTTTCGATCGGCGATGTGGTGGAAATATTAGACCCGCACGAGGAGCACCACCGCTTTGCAAGGGTGGCTGAGATTTACCGGGGGGTAGCCTATGGGGTAATGTTCCCCGGCGAGGAGAAGGTTCACCGCTGGTACGTCGAATTTGAACTGCGGCCGGCGGCAGAAGAGGATTTAGAAGAAATGGAAGAAATGGAAGAAAATCATGAAATGTAATTAAATGATTTAATATACAAGTAAAAACTATATAAAAAACAGCCCCTTA
>SLJX01000010.1 GCA_007134885.1 Halanaerobiaceae bacterium | reverse complement strand
CCAGCACAGCCCTTAAAGCCTCAAGATAACCTTCACTGCTTCCCGTAGCGCCAGAGATTACATCAACATCAGCGCTCTGAGCATCGAGCACCGCAGCTTCCAGATCCTCAAAAGCCGGCTCGGCTATACCTTCAGTCTCATCATGGCTTATTACAGTAACGGAAACAACCTCACCGCCCTCAATAACAACTTCAATCTCAATATCATCATTATAGCCAGTACCGGTAGCGGTATAGGTCCCGTCCTCGTAAGCGATCTCCGGTTCCTCATCAATACCGAGGGCATTTTCAATTGCTCTCAGGAAACCCTCACTGCTTCCGGTAGCACCTGTAACAGTATCCACCCCGGTGGTCTGGGCTCTAATAACATCTTCTTCCAGTTGATCAAAGGCAGGTAGAGCCAGGTCCTCGGTCTCCTGATGCTCAATGACATTAATTTCCGTTAATTCTCCCTCTTCAATCGTTACTTCCAGGACAATTTCACCCATATATCCCTCTGCTCTACCTTCATAGGTTCCATCATCAACCGGAATAACAAAATCTTCATCAATGGTAACGGCATTGGCGATGGCTGCCAGGAAGCCCCGGCTGGTCATAGTTGCCCCGGAAACAAGGTCCACCTCTGTACTCTGTTGAGTCAGCACCCGTTCTTTTAAAAGTTGATAGGCTGGCTCTGCCAGATAGGTGGTCTCTTCCTCTTCCAGAATTACAATATCAACAACCTCACCATCTTGAATTTCTACTTCAACAACAATATCTCCAATCATACCAGCAGCTGTTCCAGTATAGGTGCCATCTGCAATATCAAATCTGGCCGGCTGAAGAGCAACCCTGCCGCCTGCCAGGGCATCATCTATTGCCGAGAGCATTCCCCGACTGCTCATGGTAGAACCGGATACCGTATCTACATCGGTGCTCTGAGCACTGATTACCCGGGTTTCCATCCTTTCAAAAGCACTTCTGGCAACGTGAGGAGTATCTTTATGCCTAAGCACATTAACATCAATTAAAAATCCGTCCTCAATGATTACCTCAGCTGTCATTTCACCCCACATACCTGAACCGGTACCAACATATCTGCCGGTTGGCATCTCGAAATAATCATATTTATTTCCTTCCAACTGCCTGTTAACCAGCTCCAGAGCTGTTTCAAAAGTTTGAGCAGTGGCAATGGAAGACAAAGTTGCATTTGTAATAGTATCAAGCCTGAAATCTCCTCCCCCCAGGGTCGGAGTAAGATCTTCATAGGTCAGCCCGATAAATTGATTCCGGAAATTATCTTTTTCAATCTGAGCTCCCAGAGTTGAACTTTCTTCATGTTCAATTATTTTACTGCCAACCACCTTGCCTTCAGGATCTATGGCTATCATGTTTTCAATGCTGCCACTGTAACCTATCCGGTGGACATAGGCCAGAAAACCCAGTCTTTCATGACCATGGGTAACTTCGGCCAGAAACCTGTCTCTGTGGAGATCTTCCAGCATGTTAAAGCCATCAGCCTGAGGAAAGAAGGTAGCAGCATGCTTATCAAAAACTCTGTGATGCTGCTGCAAAAAGTCTGTATCGGTAATTAATGTACCCCCATATGCAAACAGAGCAAATATAACAGTGGCCAGCACAACTACGCCGACCTGGGTAATCCTTTTCTTTTTTAATCCAATCTGGCCAAATTTGTAACCTTCTAACAAAGTATCAAAAAGATGAGCAAAGCCATTCATTATTAGTACTGCAAAAGTTACTCCTTCAGGGTAGGCCGTAAAAACCCTGATTACTACAGTTAGAACTCCGCAGCCAATCCCGTAAGCCAGCCGTCCGCTTCTGGTAGAAGGTGAACTAACCATATCAGTGGCAATAAAAAACGCCCCAAAAATCAGGGAACCTGCTAAAATAGTGAAAAGAGGATCGGTCCCTAACAGCAAAGCAGTAAAACCAGCTGCAGCTAGATAGGAAAGTGAAATTCTCAGATCAAGATAACCCTTATAATAAAGATAGGCTGCACCAATTAATAGCATAATTGCCGAAGTTTCGCCAATGCTGCCGGGCACATTGCCTATAAATAATTCCCAGTAGGATGCCGATGCAGCAGGCGATGATAAAGGTGTTACTGTGGATACTCCATCAAAGGGAGTAGTCCACTGAGTCATATACAGCGTCCAGGAAATTGCTAGAATTGCCCGCCCTACCAGAGCAGGATTAAAAATATTATTCCCCAGACCCCCGAATAACTGCTTGCCAACCAGGATTGCCAGAACTCCACCTACCAGCGGAATCCACCAGGGTGCTGTTGGAGGTAGAGATAATCCTAAAATGACACCGGTAACTACCGCACTGCCATCACCTAATATTTTATTAAAACCACTTTTATTTCTGTGGTAGGGTAATTCCACAACAATACAGGCCACAACTGTGGCAAAAACTAAATAAAGTGCATAAGTCCCGAAAAGATAAACTGCTGTAAATATTGCGGGAATTAAAGCCAGAACCACATTCCACATGGTTTTTTCTATAGTATCAAAATCCTGTATATGCGGTCCTGATAACTCGTAGAAATTAGCCAAATTTTTTCACCTCCAGATTATTGATGGGCTGCCTTGCCTCGCTGAATCCAGCGCAGTAATGGCCGCTTGGCAGGACAGACAAAGGCGCAGGCACCACATTCTATGCAATCATCCAGCCCGGCAATTACTGCCTCTTCAAACATTTCATTATTAACAAAGGCTGTAATCCGGTTGGGCGGCAGATACATGGGACAGACGTCAACGCACTTTCCACATCTTATACAAACTCTCTTCTCGGCATCAGAGTATTCCTCCTCAGAAAGAACAACTATGCCCGATGTGCCCTTGGCAACAGGTACCTCGTGATTTTTTACTCTTTTACCTGTCATGGGGCCTCCAATAATTGTATAATAATTATCCACTGTTATGCCGCCGGCAAAATCAATAACATCCTGAATTGAGGTGCCAATAGGAACAACCAGATTCATCTGTTTCTCCAGACCTCTTCCACTCACGGTTATAACCCGATCAATTAAACTTCTACCTTCATAAAAGGCTTCAGCTATTTTGACAGCAGTCTGAACATTATTAACTATGATGCCAACATCCATTGGCAGGCCTCGCCGGGGAACTTCCCGGTTAAGCACAGCCTTTATCAGGTGTTTTTCTGCCCCGTGAGGATATCTGGTGTCAAGAGGCACTCCTTCCAGGTTATCCCAGTTTTCAGCTTCAGCCCTGATGGCTTTGATTGCTTCCGGTTTATTAATTTCGCTGGCGACAATACCCTTTTCAGCATTAACAGCCTTTATAATCAAATTCAGACCTTTAAATAAAGTATTAGCTTTTTCCTGCATCAACCTGTCATCAACGGTTAAATAGGGCTCACATTCTGCCCCGTTGATAATTATGGTATCTATCGGTTTGTCTTCCGGGGGCGCCATTTTGATATGAGTGGGAAAACAGGCTCCTCCCAGACCTACAATTCCTGCATCTTTGACAATGTCTACTATATCATTCGGTTCAGGGTTTTTCGGATCATAATCTCTTTCCAGTAAAATTTCGCTGTTGTCCTGACCGGTATTTTCTATCAGCATACAGTCAATTTCTGAACCATCAACTCCTGGTCTGGTTACCATGCCGCGATATATACCGGAAATACTGGCATGGATAGCTGCAGAAAGATCTTCTCTGTTTTCGGCGATTTTCTCCCCCCGCTGCACCTTGCTGCCCTTCTCAATAATCGGCCTGCAGGGGGCTCCAATATGCATTTGAACCGGTATTGTTACTTTATCAGGAAAATCCATTTTTTCTATTGGTACATCTGTCGTTAAGTGTTTCTCTTCAGGAAGATGGACTCCACCGATGGGAAACTTCTTTAGCTCTTCCACTTTGACACCTCCATAAAATTACTGCTCTTAACGAGCAGTTTCACAGGGCTTAATTTCTATGGTGTTTCTTGTTATTTTTGTAACACTTTCAGACATTAAAAAGGGTTGTGAAATATTAAAATACAAAAGTCCTGAAATTAGTTTAACAGAAAGAAAAATTCATGTCAAGATATATTCCGACTCTTCAGTTATTCATCTTGATTATAAGTTTTGTTGATGGTATAGATTTTATTTTCCTTATGATCATATACAGCACCTGACAGCCTTACACTTCCGGTACCAACATCAAATTTAGTAGGCAGACCGGTTAGATGCTTTTTAATGATTGTATCCGGTTTCATCCCCAGAATGGAG
The DNA here is from genome assembly GCA_007134885.1 of Halanaerobiaceae bacterium. Classification (GTDB taxonomy): domain Bacteria; phylum Bacillota; class Halanaerobiia; order Halanaerobiales; family Halarsenatibacteraceae; genus T1SED10-84. The sequence continues at coordinate 12,750 of SLJX01000010.1, read as the reverse complement.
TCAATTGCTCCGGTCATACCGAGGTCAGAGATAAAAGCAGTCCCTTCTGGTAGAATATCAGCATCATTGGTCTGCACATGGGTGTGAGTGCCAAAGACACAATCAACCTTTCCATCCAGATAGCGCCCCATTGCCCCCTTTTCCCCGGTAGCTTCAGCATGAAAGTCAACCAGTAGAATATCAGAATCCAGTTGCAGGGAATCCAGATGTTTATCAATTGTTCTGAAGGGAGAATCAAAGGGTCCAATATAAATCTGTCCGATTAAATTGGCAGTGATAATTCGCCTGCCATTTTTCGTGAAGGAGGAATAACCACGTCCGGGAATACCCGGAGCAAAGTTCAATGGCCTGATCAATCTTGGTTCAGAGTCAATAAATTTATATATATTTTTGTTTTTCCAGGTATGATTTCCCATGGTCAGACAGTCAATTCCATAGTCAAAAAGCTCTTCAGCGATCTTTTTGGTGATCCCAAATCCTCCGGCTGAATTTTCTGCATTGGCTATGGTAAAATCAATATTATGTTCTTCCTCTATATCCGGCAGCAATTCTCTTACTGCTCTTCTGCCAGCTCGGCCTACAATGTCTCCTATCAATAAAATTTTCATCTTTGAAATCCTCATTTCTACTTATTATTATCTTATAAACATGATATTACCCTATCATGATATTACCCTATAAGGTATAAAACATTCTGGATAAATACCCTGTTTTGTTTTACTTTTGTTAAAATTATATTACTCATCTATTTGCCTGTTGCCTATTTCATTACTTATGGTGTCTTTAAACATAGAAAAAAAGGGGGCAGAGAAAGTTTCTAAAGCCCCCGATTTTTCAGTTTAATCTTACTCATTATTACCAGAATTACCTGTTTTTATTTGGCATATTCTACATTTCTAGTTTCCCGGATAACTACAACCTTAATCTGTCCGGGATAATCCATGTTCTCTTCAATCTTTTTAGAAATATCCCTGCTCAATTTGCTGGCCTCAGTATCATTGACTTTATCTGATTCTACAATGACCCTGATCTCACGTCCGGCTTGAATGGCATAGGCATTGTCGACTCCCTTAAAGGAGCTTCCCAGTTCCTCCAGTTCTTCCAGCCTCTTGATGTAGGACTCCAGAGTTTCCTTGCGGGCTCCCGGTCGGGCTGCCGAAATAGCATCACCGGCTGCCACCAGGACTGCTTCCACTGATTTAAACTCTACATCACCGTGGTGAGCTTCAATAGCATGGAGAACTTTATCGCTCTCACCATGTTTCTTGGCCAGATCTACACCAATATCAATATGAGGGCCTTCTACTTCATGATCAATGGCCTTGCCCAGATCATGGAGCAGCCCTGCTCTTTTAGCCAGGTTAACATCCGCTCCCAGTTCAGAGGCCATTATACCGGCCAGATAGGAAACTTCCAGGGAATGCTGGAGTACATTCTGACCAAAACTGGTACGAAATTTCAGCCGGCCCAGATACTTAACCAGTTCTGAATCAAGACCATGAACCCCGGTATCAAAGGTTGCCTCTTCACCAATTTCTCTAATGTGTTCATCCAGTTCCTTTTTGGCCTTCTCCACCATTTCTTCAATTCTGGCAGGGTGAATTCTCCCATCTTCAATTAACTTCTCCAGAGCAATCCGGGCTACCTCTCTTCTCATGGGGTCAAACCCGGAAATAACTACCGCTTCTGGAGTATCATCAATAATCAAATCAATTCCCGTTAGACTCTCAATTGTTCTAATATTTCGTCCTTCCCGGCCAATTATTCTTCCTTTCATTTCATCATTGGGCAGAGAAACCACCGATACAGTTGTTTCAGCAACATGATCGGCAGCACAGCGTTGAATTGCCAGGGAAACTATCTCCCGGGCTTTCTTATCAGCGGTCTCTCTTAGTTCAGCTTCCTTCTCCTTAATTTTACGAGAATATTCATGTTCCAGCTCTTCTTCCATTTTATTTAGCAGGTAGGTCTGAGCTTCCTGCTGGTTCATGCCAGCAATTTTTTCTAATTTTTCTTGCTGATCATCTTTTAATTTTTGTAATTCTTTCTCTTCTTCCTCCAGACTTTTTTCTCTCTGATTGAGATCTTGTTCTTTCTTTTCCAGACTTTCAGCTTTACGATCCAGATTTTCTTCCCGATGAACAAGACGATTTTCCAGTTTCTGCAGTTCATTACGTCTTTCCTGATTTTCCTTGTTCATCTCGTCTTTCATTTTATGAACTTCTTCTTTAGCCTCTAAAACCATTTCTTTCTTGGTTGATTCTGCTTCTCTTTTAGCTTCATTCCTTATCTTTTTTGCTTCCTCTTCAGCAGATTGAATTTTAGCTTCAGCAATATATTTTCTAATTAAATAGCCTAAAAACAATCCGGCTATTAAACTTACTGCTGCAAAAATTATTACATTAATTTTTTTCACCTCCAGTTATAATGGTATTTATTTAAAACATTGAAGAACCCTTGATTTTATGGCATCTGTTAATATTTTATCCTTTTTTGTTTTCAGTGTCAAGAAAGCCAGATTCAAAGTAAAAATTTCAATTTTTCAGATAAAAATTAGACAAAAACCTGTCCTTCAAAGATCAGGACAGGTTAAGTTCAATGGCTATTTTTTTTGCTGTGGATCGGTGAAAGCCTTTTTGAGACAAATATCTGAAAAGCTTTTTCCTTAGCTCAAAATTTTCTTCTTCGCTGTCAGATATCGTCCTTTTGGCCAACCAGGATTCTGCCAGTCCTAAAGCCACCTCAAATTCTTTCCGGGGCGGCATTAACTTGGCCAGCAGCTTATCTCTAATATCAGGATCAACTCCCTTATTCTTAAGCTCTGCTCTAATTAAATGGGGACCCCGGGGTTTTCTCTCCAGACGGTGCCTGATCCAGGTTTCAGCAAATCTTGTATCATCGATATAACCCTTATCAGTCAGTTCATTCAGTACGTAATTTATCTCAGCAGGTTCATAGTCTTTTCTTTCCAGCTTATCAAATAACTCCTTCCGGGAATGCTCCCGGCGGGCTAGATATTTAAAAACCTTACTTTTGATTTCACCTCTGCTCATCCAATTTCACTTCTATTCATCATTCTCTTCAGATTTAGCTTCTTCTTGCTCAATTTCACCATCCTCCAGACCGACTGCCACCCGGATTTTTTGTTCAATCTCCTCCATAACTTCAGGATTTTCTTCCATATATTCCTTGGAATTTTCCCTGCCCTGACCCAGTCTTTCTTCTCCATAGGAGTACCAGGCTCCTGCTCTATCAATAATTCCAGTCTCCTCACCCAGATCCAGCAGGGCTCCCGAGCGGGAAATCCCGGTGCCGTACATGATGTCGAACTCACACTGCTTGAAGGGAGCAGCCACCTTATTTTTAACAATCTTGGCCCGGGCATGAGAGCCAATAACTTCAGAACCATCCTTGATTGTCTGAGATCTTCTGATCTCGATCCGGACAGAGGAATAAAACTTTAGGGCCCGTCCCCCCGGAGTCGTTTCAGGATTGCCGAACATTACTCCTATTTTTTCCCGGATCTGATTGATAAATATCGCTGAAGTTTTGGAGCTGCTGATGGCTCCGGAAAGCTTTCTCATGGCCTGAGACATTAACCGGGCCTGCAGACCGACATGGGAATCCCCCATTTCACCTTCCAGCTCAGCCTTGGGCACCAGGGCAGCTACCGAGTCCAGCACCACCACATCAATGGCATTGCTCCTGATTAGAGCTTCAGTAATCTCCAGAGCCTCTTCCCCGTTATTGGGCTGAGAAATTAATAGATCCTCAATCTTTACACCCAGATTCTCAGCATAGCGGGGGTCCAGGGCATGCTCGGCATCAATAAAGGCTGCAATTCCTCCCTTTTTCTGGGCTTCAGCAATAATGTGCAGGCCCAGAGTGGTTTTGCCTGAAGCTTCATTGCCGTAGAGTTCCACAATCCTCCCCCGGGGAATTCCTCCAACCCCCAGAGCCAGATCCAGAGGGAGGCAGCCGGTTGGTATGACCTCCACATCCAGAGTATTGGAATCTCCCAGCCGCATAATTGCACCTTCACCGAACTGTTTTTGTATTCGGTCTACCGCCTTATCCAGAGCTTTTTCTTTATCACTTTGAGCCAAATTAACCCCACCTCTCCTGTTTAATGGTAGAAATTTTACAGTTAAGCTGCTTTAATTATATTTTACTTTTTTGGTAAAATCAAGCATTTTATTAAACATTCCTGGAAAATATTTCTTGATAAATCGGCCCCTGGGTTTTAAGAGTACTTTTCATCAGAGAAAAGCTGCCAATACTATCGCTGACAGCAAGATCCTTTCCAAAATCTTCATCGGCCAGAACATCGGCAGTCATCCTGATATCAGCTTTATTTTTTACTCTTCCCAGGGTCAGATGCGGGGTGAATTTGCGCTTTTCTTCAGCAAAACCAGTTTCAGTTGCAGCTTTCTCAATTTTATTGTGAAGTTTAACTAGCTCTTCTCTGCCCTGAGTTACCCTTGAAACAAGGACCCGGGGATAATCCCGGGCTGGAAAAGCCGAGAGTCCCTTGAACTGACAGGGGAATTGGCCGTTTAAGTTTATATTATCCAGTCTATCAATAAGTTCCTCGGCCCTTTCCTGAGAGGTATCTCCCAGAAACTTCAGAGTAATATGATAGTTATCTGGTTTCACCCATTTAACCCCCTGGGGCAGTTCCCGTTTTAGCTTATCAGTCTTATCTCTAAAATAATTCTTTGTTTCTCTGGCAATATTGCAGGCAACAAATAATCTCATAATAGCACCTCAGTTTTTAAGCCTTAATACGGTTTTATTTCTGGTGAGAATCTCAACAAGCTGTTATCCGTTTCTTTCAAGAACTTTTTCCATTTCAATTATATAATCAGCAATTACATATTTATCCAGCCACTCAAAACCTAAATTATCAAGAAACTAATTGTCTTATTCTTCCTCTTCCTGGTCCTCTTCAATCTCATTTTCACCGGGAATTATTTTTTCTTCCTCCAGTGCTTCTTCTATCTCCTCTTCTATTTCTTCTTCCTCCAGTTCATCCTCATCCAGTTCCTCTATGATATTTTCCACCTCTTCCATAAGTTCGGAAGCTTCTGGAATATCAGGATTGCGGACTTCTGCTTTTCTCAGTTCTTCCCGGGCTGACTGATACATCTCAATCTCATAATAGACCCTTCCTAAATGATAATATCCCACGGAATAATCGGGATTGATCTCTATTGCCCGGGTAAGCCGGGAAATTGCCCGGTAGGGGTTATCCTGTTCCAGGGCCAGCTTTCCCAGTTCAATATAAGCCCTGACATAGGTGGGATTATATCTCACTGCCTCCTCGAAACTTTCATTGGCACTGTCATATTCTTCCTGGTCCAGATAAATCAGGCCTTTATAAAAATGGGCCTCAAAATTATGGGGATGAGTCTCCAGCACATTATCGAACTTCTCCTGGGCCGCTAAATAATCACCGGCTTTGTAATAAGCCTGGCCCAGCAGACTGCGCAGGCTGGTAACATCCGGACTTCTTTCCAGTCCTCGCTCTAAAACATCAATAGCTTGATCTACTTCATCAATATCCATATATACTTTAGCCAGGTCAAGATGAGCTCCAGCATCACCTGGGTCTCTTACTATCAATCTTTCATAGTAATTAATGGCTTCTCTGCTGTTACCCAGCACTTTATGAGAACGACCCAGAATCGAGTAATCGCTGTCTCTGTACAAATCCTCGCTAACCTCAGCCAGAAGCTCAACCGCTCTCTGGTAGTTTTCCAGGCCAAATTCAGCATGCGCCAGGTCTCTGGCCTGCTGCTCACCGCCAAAGCCCAGTTCCCGGGCTTTGTTAATTAATTCCTGAGCCACATCAAATTGAGCACTGTCAAAGTGTCCATCTCTGTTGAGATATCTCTCACCCAAAAGCCAGTAAAGTTCAGCCGGATTATATCTGGACTCTTCCAGTTCTTCAATTAACCTTTGGGCCTGCCGGTAATTTTTCAGAGCAATTTCAGTTTTTACCAGATAATAATGAATCTGATAGGAATAACTGTCGATTATTTCACCTGGATCAACTTTGATTTCACTGAGTATATTTCTAGCTTCTTCATAATCTTCATTATAATAGTTAAAGACAGCTTCGGCCAGTCCTGCCTCTTCAGCCCCAGCAGTCTGCTGAGTGATTCCTGCAAAGAGAAAAGAAACTGCCAGCACCAGTAATAAAGAAATAATAATCTTTTTCATGTTATCTCCTCCAGTAAATGTTTGCGAACCAGATTAAAGGCAAACTGCGAGGTTAACCATCTTATTCTTTTTCTATCTCCAGTGAGGTTCCACCTGACACTATACTGTCTGCCTTCCACTGCCAGACCGCCAAAAACCAGACCAACATTATTGCCAACAGCTTCAGGACCGGCATAACCGGTAACAGCCAGCCCGATATCTGCTGCCAGCAATTCTCTCGCTCCCCGGGCCATGAGCTCGGCAACCTCAGAATCAACTGCTCCCCTAGTGGCCAGCAGCTCCCGGGGAACCCCTAGAAGTTTAATCTTACTTTCCCCGCTGTAGCTGATAACTCCTCCGGCAAAATATTCTGATGATCCAGCCCTGTCAGTGAGCCTTTTCCCCAGTAGTCCACCGGTTATCGATTCAGCTGTAGCAATAGTTCTGGAAGTATTTTTAAGCATTTTCCCAATTTTCCCGGTTAGAGTTGCATCTCCTCTGCCAAAGATGTAACTGCTCAACTTTCTCTCAATCTCTTTTTCGGCTCTGGAAAGCAAATTCTCTTTTTCGGGACTGCAGGTAAGCTTAACTTCAATCACCCCGCCCCGGGGCAGAAAACTGAAATGCACACTGGAATAATCCTTGATGATTTTTTTGATTCTGTCTTCCAGTTCAGCCTCACCCAGACCAATAACCTGATATCTTGCCAGCAGCAGCGGCCTGATGCCGCTGTTCAGCTTCTGAAGGTCTGGTAACACCTCAGCTGCCAGCATTCTCTCCATCTCGTCAGGCACTCCAGGCAGGATATAGATTGATGTATTATCCTGCTGGCACTTAAAACCGGGAGCAGTACCCCGCTCATTGTTTAAAATTTCAGCTCCTTCGGGAAAGTAGGCCTGGCGGAAATTATTAGTGGTAAACTTGATATTTCTCCGGGTAAAAATCTTTTCAATTTTTGCAGCAGCTTCTTCGTTATATACAAGCTCCCGGCCTAAGGCCCGGGCTACAGCCTCTCTGGTGATATCATCTCCTGTCGGACCAAGACCTCCTGAAGCAACAATTATCCGGTAGCTGCCTATTAACTGCTCTAAAGTTTCAGCTATTTCAGCGGTGTCATCGCCCACAGTCAGACATTTTTTGACTCCAATCCCGATCTGCTGCAGGCAGGAAGCAATGCTGGCCGAATTGGTATCGACTATTTCTCCTCTGATAAGTTCATCACCAATGGTTAGGACTGCTGCCTCTATCATCTGGTAAACCTCTCTTGAAAATTATTTATCTGCAAAACAGACTGTCTACTGCAACAATCTGCATACTGTGCCTACTGAAAAATTAGCAGTAATTAACTCTATTATTAAATTACTCTATCGTTAACTAACTCTATTACTTGCTAAAACATTTACAAAACAGCAGAAGTTATAAGAGATGCAGTTAATAAATAACAACTATGATAATCTGAAGCAGCCCGGCAGAGACCAGCCCGGCTAAAAGGTCATCAAGCATCACACCTACGCCGCCTGCCAGGTCCTGACTGCTGTCAATTAGACCCGGTTTTACAATATCAAAAAACCGGAAGAGCAGAAAACCGATTATCACCTGGGAAAGCATAAGTCCCGGTCTCAAAATCAGAGTCAGCCACATTCCCGCTATCTCATCAATTACTATGCTGGAATCATCTTTAAGAGAAGTTCTCTTTTCCTCCGCATTGCAGGAAAGTATACCTGAGACAAAAATTAGCAAAATAAAGAGAGGGTTGGTTACCAGTTCGGGAATCAAGAAATAGATTAACACCGCCAGCAGCGAACCCAGAGTGCCCGGGATAAGGTTAAGTTCACCTACACCGAGTCCGGTAGCATAAACTCTATTCAGCCGTTGAGCTATACTCATTATATCACCATCTCTCAAGTCATTTCCTGGCAAGTAATAAGTCATATCCTTAATAAGCAATTAACAAAAAATTTATTAGCATTTTCTAAGAAACTAATTAGCAATTTATTAACACTTGAAAGCACTTGAAAAAAGTATCTTTAAACATTTCTGGTACTTATCTGTCTGATCTATCTGCCCTTCTGCCCTGACTTTACTCTGACTTTCTTCTGACTTCACTCTTAATATACTCTGAATATCCTCTTACTATCCACCATTATCTCCCGGTATTATCCGGCAAATAACTGCAGATCGGCCGATTTAAAGTAGAGATAACCGGAATAGAGGGTAATCGCGACAGCCAGCCAGAGAATTACCAGCGGCAGCTCTTCCGGGAGAGCGATGAGAGCGGGAGAAACAATCAGGCTCAGAACAGCTAAAATCTGGGTGACAGTTTTGGCCTTTCCCCAGTGGCTGGCTGATATTATCACTCCCTCGCTGGCAGCAACCACCCGCAAGCCTGTCACAGCCATCTCCCGACCGATTATTAAAATAACCGGCCAGGGAGATATCACTCCCAGGGCGGTAAAGCTGATCAGGGCTGAAGCAATCAACAGCTTATCTGCCAGGGGATCAGCAATCTTGCCAAATTTGGTGACAAGATTATCCCTGCGGGCCAGATAACCATCGATTGCATCGGTTAAGGCTGCCAGTCCGAAGATAATCAGCGCCAGCAGATCTGCCCTGGAACCCAGGCTATCCCGCTGCAGCAGAAAAAACATGAAGAGAGGAATCATGATGATGCGGCTTAAGGTTATTTTATTAGGCGTATTCATCGACTATCTCTCCAGTCAGATCATATTCATAGGCCCCGGTGATGCGACAGCTGACAATCTCGCCTGGACTCAACTTCTTGCTCCTGTCTTCCGGCAGTTTACCCGTTACACTGTTGTCTATCTCAGGAGCATCATACCTGGTTCTTCCGATAAACTCTTCATCTAAGATTTCATCAAGCAGGACGGCAAGCACTTCTCCGGTGAATTTCTGGTTGTTGCTCAGCGAAATTTTCCGCTGAAGTTCCATTAATCTATTGTATCTTTCATTTTTAACTTCGTCAGGCAGCTGCTCTGCCATTGCTGCGGCCGGGGTGCCCTCTTCCCGGGAATAGGTGAAGACACCGAGTTTATCAAATTTAATCTCCCTGACAAAATCCAGCAGCTCGGCAAAGTCTTCTTCTGTCTCACCGGGAAAGCCGACCAGCATTGTGGTTCTCAAGGCAATATCGGGAACTATTTTTCTCATCAGGCTGATTTTCTCCTTGAGATCCTCAGCATCACCCTGTCTCGCCATCCTTCTTCGGACTTCCCTGGCAGCATGCTGAATCGGTATATCAAGGTAGCTGCAGATCTTTTCCTCCCGGGCCATCAGTTCGAGAAATTCTTTTTCAATCTCTTCCGGATAGTAATACATGATTCTAATCCAGTCCAGCCCGTCAATTTCTATCAGATTCTCCAGAAGCTCAGTCAACTTTTTCTCTCCATAGATATCCCTGCCGTAAAGTGAGGTATCCTGGGCCACCAGGATTAATTCTCTCACATCTCCGGCAACCAGGGCTTCAGCTTCCTGTAATATATATTCTATTCTGCGGCTGCTATATCCTCCCTTGATTTCAGGAATAGTGCAGTAAGTGCAGACCTTATCGCAGCCATCGGCAATCTTGAGATAGGCATAATGACCATCGGTATTGATTCTGGGCATTTCCCGGTTGAGCTTGTGCTCGGGACGGGATATCTTCTTATCCTTTTTACCTCGGGCAACCTTCTCGACCAGCTCCAGCAGCTGTTGATGCTCTCCGATGCCAAAAATTCCATCTATTTCAGGGATCTCCTCTTCCAGTTCCTGATGATAGCGCTGGGCCAGGCAGCCGGTGACCACCAGTTTTTTACCAGGGTCCTGCTCCTTCAGGCTGGCAGCCTCGAGAATTGCCTCTAGAGACTCCTCCTTGGCTGAGTCAATAAAACCACAGGTATTAACAATAATCAGCTCAGCCTTCTGATAATCTGAGATCAACTCAACCCTGTCAGAACCTTTCAGATAACCGGCAAAGTATTCACCATCAACCTGGTTTTTAGGGCAGCCTAAATTTAAAAGATAGGTTTTCAAAACATCCATGCAGTAATCTCCTTAATAAAATTTCGCCATGAAATGATATAATTTTAAATGATTAACTTCAATTAATAATGTGATAAACAGTTTAATAATGTGATAATAAACTTTAACAATGTAGTAATAAAGTTTAACGATGTGGTAATAAAGTTTAACAGATGTTGCAAAAAATCTCACTACAGCAAGGAAAATAGTCTCTAAATTAAAAAAAAGACCGGATTACCCCGATCTGGTGTTATTGATGAGATTAAAGGAAAAATGGTCGGGTTGCCGGGATTTGAACCCGGGACCTCACGCCCCCCAGGCGTGCGCGCTACCAAGCTGCGCCACAACCCGATACTCTAACCAGAATAATTATATTACAATATCTGCTGGCTGTCAAATCATTTGACCATCTCTCTTTCCTTGAGCCAGCTCGTTAATTTATCGGGATCATCGGTGACAATAAATACCTCCTGAACCGAGGAACTGTTCTTGGCCAGCACCTTAAATCCACTGGAAGTATTATATTTCAGCTGAAGGTGAGGAACCACCCCGCTGCCTCCCCGCCGGTGAATCCTGCCGGGAATGATGCTCTTCACCGTGGGGTGCACTGCCACAGCTTCCAGCAGCGGCAGAATATCTTCTATTATGGTATGCTCCTGTTTGATTTTGTCAATCTTATACTTACCGCCCATCTTTATCACCTGACCTTAATTATATCACAACAGGAAGCTATTGCAAATAATTTGCTCTTAGCCCTTGACCGCAGGGAGTAATTCAGTTATAATATTAAGTGCTAAAATATGAGATAGAAGTTCAGGCTGACGTAGCTCAATTGGTAGAGCAGCTCACTTGTAATGAGCAGGTTACCGGTTCAAGTCCGGTCGTCAGCTCCATTTTTATTTTAAGATTAACATTTCTTGAGCTGCATTTAACAATTTTGAGCAGCATAACCCCCTTTAATCAGTTTAGCTCAAATATATTCTGTTATAAAACTAATGATTAAAACAACTAGCTTGGTAATAACATTACCTTTTCCAAACCTTTACTGGTAGGATAAAGGTCCTGCAAATAACTGGGAAGGCTATTGCGGAACCGTCGGATAGAGGTAGCATGCATACCAGGAACAAAGCTCCACAAATGACGATGAATCTGGGCAATTGTGTGGGCTGGGCCCTGTATTACCGCATCGGCAATACTTTTGTCTCTTTCACTCATGCGGATAAGAAAATTAGAAATTTTTCCTTCTAATAACAGGTCCAGAACCCGGTCACCATCATCCAGAAGATTTTCAATCCATTCTTCCTGACTCTCTAATATGCGTTTGGCAGCACGCCCATAAATACCAGGTATATCATCATCACCTTCCTCGTAGCGCTGATAAATCTCTTCCCACCATTCTACCCATTCAGCTCTTTCAGCTTCAAGGATCGCTTTATAATCCTGTCTCCAGCTACCGGGATCATGTCCGGGCTTCAGTTCCCAGGCAAAAATTTCATAATTTGGTACTGTATCACCATCACCTCTTCTACCAGCCTTAACTCTTCCTGACAGTATGTCCCGAAAAGGACCACCGAACAAATCATTTTCAGCTTTTAACAATTCATATGGATCTGGAAGCGGCTCCTGGATCATCTGCAGATCGATGAGAACAATTGGCTCATATAAATCTTCTTTTTCCCATGAAAAGTCTATCCCTTCAGCTTTAAATAAAGTATATTCCCCCTCAATAAAAAATGGCTCTAAACAGGATAAAAACATTACCTGCAAATTACTTTCATGGTCAATCTCCAGCAATGTGTATTCCTCTGAAAGTTTTACAGGTTGCAAATCTCCAATCTTCCATGGTAATTGAAGCTGCCATGAATGGGTTACTATGCCTTCTCTTTTTTTCCTATACCAAACAAAATAATCCAAATTTATCTCTTGTAAATTGGAACTGCGCCAGACAACTTTATTATCGACCACCTGCCGTTTATCCAGTTCAATTACTCCTGAAAGCCACATGTCTTTCCGGTCTATATTCAGGTTGTCATCATTTATGCTTTCCCATATGTGAACATCATAAGCCACAAGACCCTCCCACTTACCGGCCCACATCCAATATGGCATGTGATCTTTCAACCAGGGAACAGCAGCATTTGCCTGAAAGAAAAACAGAAAAAAACCAACAAAACACAAAATAATAGATAAGAATAGCGTTCCAATCAGCTTTTTATTCATAAGAAATTACCCCCTAGCTAAAGATTTTTATAAAAAATTTTAAATTTCTGAAATCTAAAGATCTTCAGAGTATAATTTATAAATTTACAAGGTCCCCTTTTCCTATATATACCTGTCATCAAACTATAATAATCACTACAATCAATCTTTTTGTTCTTCAATTTTACCACAGCAATTAACCGACCGGCAAGTATTTTTCAAACAAATAAACTAATTATTCTTTGGCAAATATGAAATTTTTATCTTATAAAATGCGATTATCACGGAGTTGTATTGGATAAATAACAGATTCATTAAGTTAGACTATTT
>SLJX01000067.1 GCA_007134885.1 Halanaerobiaceae bacterium | reverse complement strand
TGTTAAATTTTTAAAATAGTAGTATAATTATAAATGACACTAATTGTTAATGACAGTATTTAGATCAAAGGGAGAACAGCAGAGGGGGACTTAAAATGAAAAATAAACTACGGGAAATTCGTAAGGAGCAGCAGGTTGCTGTCAAGGATCTTGCCCGAGAAACCGGGGTTACACCCAGCATGATTTATCAGGTGGAGAGAGATGAAAAGGCTCCTTCCCTGGAACTGGCTCAAAATATTGCCCGGATTCTTGGCAAATCAACCGATGAGGTATTCCTGCCCAATAAACAGACAGAAAAAAATAATTAAAAAATATTTGAGAAAATCCTTTGAAAAAATTATTTTTTCAACAATATCTATTATTATAACCTTTCCAGTCATTTATTTTGAAAATACGCGGCTATATTTTCATCTATTGTTTGTCCCGGAAGGGCATGGTGATTTACCTTATATCATTTATTATAATTATAATTGAACTGCTTTTTTATCAGTTTATTTTAGTCTGCAGACCTGTCTGCAGATTTTTTTTGTGGGGCAGGCTTATTCTTTCTCTGGGGCAGGCTTATTATTTCTCGAAATTTTCCCCGGAGCAGGCGGCTGGATTAAAGCAGAGAAATACTGAGGGTATTAGAGCCTATTATCTCCTCCAATAAAGAGGATTTTCTTGATTTATCTTGAAATATTTAATGATAGGAGGCAAGAAGATGCAACCAATAGGTAGAGCGATCATTATTGTGCTGGACAGCGTGGGTATTGGAGAACTTCCCGATGCTGCTGATTATGGAGATGTCGGGGCTGATACCCTGGGCAATATCGCCCGGGAGGTTGGAGGCCTGGATCTTCCCAACCTGGAAGCCCTGGGCCTGGGAAAGATCCGGAATCTTTCGGGAATGAATGACGAGCTAACAGCTGCCGGAGTTTACGGCAAAATGGCCGAAGCTTCCGCTGGCAAAGACACCACCACCGGACACTGGGAACTGGCAGGTTTAATCTCCAGCCAGCCCTTTCCCACCTATCCTGAGGGTTTTCCCGAGGAGGTTATCGCGGAATTTCAGGAGAAGACCGGTTACGGGGCTCTGGGAAACAAACCAGCTTCCGGGACAGTAATTATTGAAGAGCTGATTGAGGAGCATCTGGAAACCGGAGATCCCATAGTTTATACCTCTGCTGACAGTGTATTTCAGGTGGCTGCCCATGAGGAGGTCATTCCTGTTCCGAAACTCTATGAGATCTGCCAGATTGCCCGGGAGATTCTAACCGGAGAACACGGGGTGGCCCGGGTAATTGCCCGTCCCTTTATAGGTGAGCCCGGAGAGCTTTCCCGTACCGACCGGAGGAAGGATTTTTCTCTGGCACCGCCGAAGAAAACTCTGTTAAATATTCTGGAAGATGATGGCCAGGATGTGCTGGCCGTGGGCAAAATAAATGACATTTTTACTGACAGTGGAATCACAGATTATAATCATGTAATTGATAACATGGAATGTGTTGATGCCACCCTGGATTATCTCAGGCAGGATAATCGGGGTTTGATTTTCAGCAATCTGGTGGAATATGATATGGTTTACGGCCACCGCCGCGATGTTGCAGGTTATTATCAGGCCTTACAGGATTTTGACCGCCGGCTGCCGGAAATCCTGGATTCTCTTAGAGATGATGATTTGCTGGCCATAACAGCAGATCACGGCTGTGACCCTACCTTTAGAGGGACAGACCACACCCGGGAATATGTTCCCCTGCTGCTTACCGGCAGTAAGATCAGGGAGGATCTGGATCTGGGCATAAGGAATACCTATGCCGATCTGGCAGCAACAATTGCTGACCTACTCCAGGTTGAACCTACCATCGATGGTGCTTCCTTTAAAGAGGAGATTCTGCTTTAGTTTGAATTTAAAATTATCAGGACTAAACAGCCTGTTTTAGTAATACTACAGGAATAATTAACCTGTTGGCCATAAAAACTATTAGAGGTGAATACTTATGCTGAAGGAAATTAAAAAGGCAGCTCAATATATTGACGATCACAGCAGCACCGAGCCGGAGCTGGGTTTAATTCTGGGCTCGGGACTGGGAGTGCTGGCTGAAGAGATTGAAAATCCTGATATCATACCCTATCAGGAGATACCACATTTTCCTGAATCAACCGTGGAAGGCCATGCCGGGCAGCTGGTAATCGGGGAACTTGAGGGCCGGCAGGTAGCCGCCATGCAGGGCCGCTTTCATTACTACGAAGGCTACAATATGCAGGAAATTGTTTTGCCGGTGCGGGTGATGAAGCTGCTGGGCTGTCAGGGACTGCTGGTCACCAATGCTGCCGGAGGAGTCAACCGCAATTATAACCCCGGAGATTTTATGCTGATTGCTGACCATCTCAACCTGACCGGTGACAATCCCCTGAGAGGTCAGAATCTGAAGGAGCTGGGTCCCCGCTTTCCCGACATGACAGCAGCCTATGACCCCACCTGGAGGGATATAGCTGATGATGTGGCGGCTGGAGAAGGAATTAAATTGCGCTGCGGTATTTATGCCGGCCTGGGGGGGCCGACCTATGAAACCCCGGCCGAAATCAGAATGCTGGAGCGGCTGGGAGCTGATGCTGTCGGCATGTCCACCGTCCCCGAGGTCATAGCAGCCAATCACCTGGATCTCAGAGTTCTGGGAATTTCCTGTATAACCAATATGGCAGCCGGGATTTTACCCAAACCCTTAAATCACGAGAAAGTGATGGAGATTGCCGAGCAGGTCAGGCCGGAATTCAAAAAGCTGATCAGAGCCCTGCTGCGGGAGTTGAATCTGGCATGAGAATGTATGATCTGATTTATAAGAAGCGGGAAGGAGAAGAGCTGACTTCCGAAGAAATTTCCTATATTATAAAGGGTTACACCGCCGATGAGATTCCTGATTATCAGCTAGCAGCCTGGGCCATGGCTGTCTTCTTTCAGGGGATGACCGCTGAAGAGACCGCACATTTAACCCGGGAGGTAGCTCATTCCGGTGACACTGTTGATCTTTCCGGCATTCCCGGCACCAAGGTTGACAAGCACAGCACCGGAGGTGTGGGCGATAAAACCACCCTGGTACTGGTGCCGCTGGTGGCGGCAGCTGGGGTGCCGGTTCCCAAGATGTCCGGCAGGGGATTGGGCCATACCGGAGGTACCATTGATAAACTGGAATCTATTCCCGGCTTTCAGACCGAAATAGACCGTTCCCGCTTTCTCGAGCAGGTTAACGATATAGGAGCAGCCATCATTGGTCAGACCGGCAATCTGACTCCGGCCGATAAAAAGCTTTATGCTCTGAGGGATGTCACCGCCACGGTAGACTCCATGCCGCTGATCGCCAGCAGCATCATGGGCAAGAAGATAGCCGGGGGAGCCGATGCCATTGTGCTGGATGTCAAGACCGGTAGCGGATCTTTCATGGTAGAAAGAGAAGAGGCCAGAAAGCTGGCCCGGTTGATGGTTGAGATTGGACTGGAACTGGAGCGCAAAACGATAGCTCTGCTGACCGATATGAGTCAGCCCCTGGGATTTACCGTGGGTAATGCCCTGGAAATAAAGGAAGCGGCTGCCACCCTGAAAAATCAGGGCCCGGACGATTTGACTGAGATCTGCCTGAAGCTGGGAGCTGCCATGCTGACGGCCGGCGGCTACAGTGATGATATGGCTGAAGCCGAAGCAGAGCTGACCGTAGTTCTGGAGTCCGGCCGGGCCCTGGAAAAAATGAGAGAAATTATTACTGCCCAGCAGGGCAATCCTGAAATCCTTGACAATCCGGAGCTTTTACCCCGGGCAGAGCTGATCAAGGAGATCAGAGCAGAAGAATCCGGTTATATCAGTGAGGTTACCGCCCGGGAAATCGGCCTGATTGCCATGTCGCTGGGGGCCGGACGGGAGAAGAAGGGTGACAGTATTGACCCTGCTGCCGGGGTTGAGGTCCTGGTTAAGCAGGGAGAACAGGTGGAGGCTGGAGCAGCTCTGGCGCGGCTCCACACCGCTGGCAAATATAAATCCCGGCTGCCGGAATTACTTGAGCGGCTCAAGCAGGCAGTTAAAATCAGCCCGGAGCGGATTTCCTCTAAAAAATTAATTCAGGAAATAATCGAATAATCAGATAAAATTTAACAGCATTTCAAAATTGTTCTAGCAACATTCTAGCATCATACTTACAACATTTCAGCAGAATTCCAGCAGCATTTCCTCAGAATTTTAGCAGTTTGACAGGATTGAAAAGTGATCAGGTGCTGTCAGACAGCAGTAAGCAGACAGGATTGAAAAAGATCAGGCACAGCAGGACAGCAGTAAGCAGACAGAATTGAAAAAAGCAGATAGGAGTGGAATAAATGACGGTCTTTAATCAGGAGCGTTTACCAATCGAGATTTTTCAACTTGATACTGAAAGAATGGTAGACGGCTGGTACTCTGATGTCTATTTTCGTAATATCTCCAGTATTTTAACCGCCCTTTCCCGGGAAGATTATACTTACAAGGAAGAAAATATCGGGGATATCGAGGTGGAAATGCAGATATTTCCCCGGCGCCAGCCCTTCTGCATCGTAGGAGGGGTTGATGAAGCTCTGGCAATTTTAAAAACCTGTACCGGGTACAAGGATGATGATGGCAATTTCATCAATACCTTTGATGAGCTGGAGGTCTACGCAGTTCATGATGGAGTTAAAGCCCATTATAACGGCGACCCCAATCGGGTAAATCCGGTAATTAAAATCCGGGGCCGCTACCGGGATTTTGCCATTTTAGAAACACCCATGGTCGGTTCTCTTACCGAAGCTTCCCGGATAGCCACCAATGTTTATCAGGTAGAGGAGGCTGCCAACGGCAAGGATATTCTCTTCTTCCCGGCCCGCTTTGCCCATTACAAGCAGCAGGCCCTGCACGGTTATGCCTATTCCCTGGGTGTCAAGGCCTATAATGAAGATTTTGAGGCCAAGAGCAAGCGTTATATCTCCACCGATGAACAGGGTACCTGGTGGGGCGGCAGGGGAGCGGGAACTGTCAGCCATTCCTATATTGCCTGTTTTCTGGGTAATACAGTGGAGGCCATGCTGCAGTTCTGCCGCCAGATGCCGGCTGAGATCAGCCGGATTGCCCTGGTTGATTTTGACAACGACTGCATCGGGACCTCGCTGGATGTGCTGAAAGCTATGTATTTTAAATACCGGGAACTGATGAATGAGGATAAGCCGGAGGAAGCTTCAAAATACCGGCTATTTGGAGTCAGACCTGATACTGCTTCCAGCCTGAGAGATGTAGGGGTTGAGCCCCTGGGAGATAAAGATCTTGACAATGGAGTAAATGCCAGACTGGTTTATAAAATGCGGGAAGCTCTCGATAATGCCTACCGGGACTGGGATATTGAAGATGACAGAGAAAGAGAGAGAGCCCGGGAATACTGCCAGCAGGTTAAAATCATTGCTTCGGGCGGCTTCAAGCCTAAAAAGATTAAAAGATTTGAAGAAAGCCAGGTGCCGGTGGATGTTTACGGAGTAGGCAGCTGGCTGCTTTCCAACAGTTCTCTGGAAGGCACAAAAAATGACTTCACAGCTGATGTAGTTCGGGTCAAGGTTGATGGTGAATGGATTCAAATGGCCAAGAAAGGCCGCAGACCCTGTAAAAATGACAAGCTGGAATATGTAGAGCCGGATTCCATCAGGTAAACTGCATCCCGTTAGGGGGTTTTTCATGGAAATTATTGTTTCTCACGATCTGACAGATTTAGATGGGCTGGCTGCCATGATAGCTGCCGGCAAGCTCTACCCTGCCGCCCGGCCGGTTTTTGTGGGGCGTCAGCACCAGATGGTGCGTGATTTTATGGCTCTTTACCGGGATGAGATCAGGGTCTGGAATTATCAGGAGATTGATCCTTCCGATGTGGAAAGGGTAATAGTGGTTGACACCTTCTCCCGGGAGAGGCTGGGGAAGCTTCATCAAGAAATTAACTGGGAAGAGGTAGAGGCGATTGTCTATGATCACCATAGCCATGAGAAACTTGGCTGGGCTGATCTGGATTTAAGCCAGTCTCTGGGCTCGGCTACCACGATTCTCATCAACCGGATTAAGGCTGAAGAAATAGCCCTTAACCCCTCGGAAGCTACCCTTTTTGCTCTGGGCATCTACGCTGATACCGGCAATTTTACCCATCTTACCACCAGGCCCGAGGATCTGGCAGCGGCAGCCTATCTGCTGGATTATGGAGCTAACATCAAGATAATCAATCAGTTTTTAGAGGACCGCTTGACAATGGAGCAGAAGAAGGCCCTGGAGAACTTGATTCCTGCCCGGCAGGATGTAGAAATTAAAGGACAGGAAATTTCTCTTTTTACCGCCAGCCTGGAAACCTATGTCCTGGGGCTCAATAAAGTTATCACCCGCCTGAAAGAGCTGTATAATCTCAAAACAATTTTTTTGCTGGTTGAAATGGACGGCAGCGTGCTGCTGATCGGACGCAGTAATTCAGAATCTGTTGATATCGGTAGCATCTGCAGCAGGTTTAAGGGAGGAGGCCATTCCGGGGCCGGTTCGGCCAGCCTGGATTTGCCCCTTTCTCAGGCCAGAAGCCAGCTGATGCAGGTTCTGAAAGAGGAAATTAAGACGGCTGATACGGTAGAAAGCATTATGACTACTCCGGTTCATACGATTAAACCGGATACTTCCGTGGCCGAAGCTGAGAGAATAATGGACAGCTACGGTCATAACGGCCTGATTGTCGAAGAAGATGGTGAGATTAAAGGAGTTTTCTCCCGCCGGGATCTGGATAAAATTAAAGGACATGATTTAATGAATGCCCCGGTCAAAGGTTACATGACCCGGGATGTTATTACCATTGACTGCGGGGCTACCATTCAGGAAGCCCAGGAGAAAATGGTGAAAAATAATATCGGCCGCCTGCCGGTAATGCTGGATGATTCCATGGCCGGGATTGTCACCAGAACTGATATACTGGCTTCCTACTTTGAAAGGAAATCTCCCCAGTATTATCAGAACCGTTACGGCAGCAGCATGGTAAAAATAAACAATCAGACTCTTGACATACGAGAAAGATTGAAATTTTTCCCGGGAAGAGTCCGGAAAATTTTACAGACCTCCTCCCGATTGGCCCGGGAGCTTGACATTAGAGTTTTTCTGATAGGCGGGATGGTAAGGGATCTACTGCTGGGACGGCAGAATCGCGACCTGGACCTGGTGGTTGATGGAGCTGCCGAAGCCTTCTTAACCCGTCTTTCAGCCGAGCTCGGTCGAGCCTATAAATACAATGAGCGATTTCAGACCGGCTCAATTTCTTTGAAGGATAATTATACTCTGGATGTGGCCCGAACCAGAAGTGAACACTATCCCGGTCCCGGCTCCCTGCCTGAAGTTGAATCAGCCGGGATTCTGGAAGATCTCTTTCGCC
This sequence comes from Halanaerobiaceae bacterium, assembly GCA_007134885.1. Classification (GTDB taxonomy): domain Bacteria; phylum Bacillota; class Halanaerobiia; order Halanaerobiales; family Halarsenatibacteraceae; genus T1SED10-84. The sequence goes on along the minus strand of SLJX01000067.1, from coordinate 9,611 downwards.
GGGATTTTACCATTAATGCTCTGGCTCTGGCTCTTTATCCCGAGGAGTACGGTTATCTGCATGATTACTTTAACGGCCGCCAGGATCTGGAGAGAGGTCTGGTGCGGGTGCTGCACCGTTTCAGTTTTCTCGATGACCCCACCCGGATCATCAGGGGAGTTCGCCAGGCTCTGGCTTTGAATTTCCAAATAGAGCCTGAAACCAAAAATTTGATGAATGAAGCTCTTCGCCGGGGTGATTTCAGCCGGCTGTCGCTAAACCGGGTCTATAAAGAGCTCAGACTGATGATTAAAAATCATCATGCCAATCCCCGTCTGCCAGAGATGCTTTATGAACTTCCCGTATTTAAACTTTTGAACTATAATTTTGAATTCTCGGCTCAATGCCGGAAAGAATGGAATAAGCTGGAAGATAGCCTTGATTATTTAGCCCGGAGAGATTATAATGTTAAGGAATGGGAAGTTAAGCTGACCTGGCTTCTCAGGGATTTACCGGAAGAATATCTGGATAAATTTAATATTTCCGGGGAAAAGCGGGAGCTGATGAATTATGCCCGCTGCAGACAGGAACACTTTCAGGAGTTCAATCAGCTTAAGGACACTCTGGCTGTTGTCGATTATCTGGACCAGCTGCCGCCGGAAAAACTGGCCCTGCTCTACTTTGCCGGGCTGCAGGCAGGAGAGACAGCCGGACTGGACAATTATTTTTCCGAGCTTAAGGATATAGAAATTGAAATTGACGGCAACGATCTGATCGATCTGGGTCTCAAGCCCGGCCCCCAGATTAAGGATATCCTGGAAAAGGTCCGCCAGGCCAGATTTAATAACCGGGTTAGAACCCGGGAGGAAGAACTGGAGCTGGCCGAGAAATTGATTGCCAGCAGAAATAAGGCTGAAATGTAGCGCGATTATAAAGAATATTTTCCAGCATTTTGTTAAGCAGTAAAAAGCAAAAAATTAATAGGCATAATAATATCATTATTCCTTGGAGGTAATTTTTTTGGGCAACATCGTTTTTGAATTGATTCTCATCATACCCATTGGACTGCTGTCTATTTCCTTACATGAATTCAGCCACGGGCTGGCTTCGCATACAATGGGAGATCCGACTCCTGAGATGAACGGACGCCTGACACTTAATCCTATTTCTCATATTGATCCTGTTGGGCTCCTGGTGCTTTTGTTAACCCGCAGGATTGGCTGGGCCAAACCGGTACCGATAAACCCCAGGTATTACTCCAATCCTCGCCGAGATGTCAGGCTGGTCAGTTTTGCCGGACCGGCTTCAAATCTGGCGCTGGCGGTTGTTTTTGCAGTGCTGTTAAATCTTTTGGCAGTAATTACCGGCCAACCTCTGAATCTGCTGATGTACGGTTTTGCAGGAGACACAGCAAGGCTGATTTTCCAGGTTTTCTTTATTGGGGTTCAGCTTAACATCGTACTGGCGGTATTTAACCTGCTGCCGGTACCGCCCCTGGACGGCTCTAAAATCCTAAAGAGTTTTTTGCCTTCCTCCTTTGATAAGTATTTCTATCAGCTGGAGGGCCCGGTCGGCATGATAATAATCATAATTTTAATTTATACCGGGGTTCTCTGGGCCGTTATCGGACCCATAATCAGGTTTTTGACCAATCTGCTCTTTATTATGTAAATTATATAATTTTGATCCCTCAGTTTTCAATAGTTTGGTTTTTGCTCAGTCTACTAATTATCCTGTTATTTTTTAAGCCTGCTTTTTATATTGTTAATTTTGACCGTTTGTCCTTTATATAGTTATTTGACTTGTTTCTCTTTTATACTGTAATTTTTGAATACTGTAATTTTTAATAGATCTGTTCTTTATATTGTTATTTTGATCAGTCTGCTCTTTAATCTGTAATTTATGCTAATATAGTTAAAAATTCTGCCGCAGGAGGTGGTTGGATGACCTATCAGCTGGAAATCGGCAGCTTTACCGGGCCTCTGGACCTGCTTTATAAATTGATCAAGGAGAAGGAGATAGAAATCACCGAGATTTCTCTAGCCCGGGTTACCAATCAGTATCTGAGCTATCTGCGGCAGCTGGAGAAATTTAATCTGGACCTGGCCAGTGAATTTACCGTTATTGGAGCGGAACTGATAGAGATAAAGGCCCGACGGCTCCTGCCCGGTTTTGATGATGATGAGGAAGAAGAGACCGTGGACCTGGTGGCCCGCCTGAAGGAGCACCGGATTATCAAGGAGCTGGCAGCCTGTCTGGATGAAATGCAGCAGGGAGCTGCCTGTTTTCATTATCCCGACCGGGGTCAGGAGTTTTTACAGGAAAATTATATTCTGGAGATTGAAGAAGATATAGATAAAATTTATCAGCTTTACTGCCAGGTGATGGAGGCCTATGAAGACCGCCAGGAAAGGCAGAATGAAAGAGAAAAGCTCATCAAAATGGCGGAGCAGACCATCACCCTGCAGGAGAAGATTGAGGAGATCATGACCATTTTAACCACCTGTCATTCCGGACGGCAGCTGGATTTTAAAGAATTTATTTCCCGGCAGCAGGATCGTCTGGAGGTAGTGATAACCCTTCTTTCTCTGCTGGAGTTAACCCGGTTGAAAAAAATCAGGCTGCGGCAGCAGCAAAAATTTGGCCGCATTATGGTAAGTCCCTACCGGCTGGAGCAGAAGGAGGAAACTGCCAATGCCTGAGCTGACCGCTCTCCTGGAGGGCATTCTTTTCGCCGCTCCCGAGCCGGTGGCTCTGGAAGACCTGGCCTCCGGACTGGATTTAAGCAGGGAAGAGGTGGCTCAGGGCCTGAGAAAGCTTCATTATCAGTATCAGGAAGAAAACCGGGGCCTCAGGCTTAAGGCCTTTGAGGGACGGTTTACCCTGACCAATAAAGCCGAGGTCAGCCGGGCCATCAATCAGGTGCTGGCAGTCCCGAAGCAGGTCAGCCTGACTGAAGCCAGTCTGGAAACCCTGGCAATTGTGGCCTATCATCAGCCGGTGACCCGGACCGAGATAGAAGAAATCCGGGGTGTCAGTGCCGAGCAGACGTTGAGAACCCTCTCTCGCCATAATCTGGTAACCGAACTGGGCCGGCGGGAACAGCCCGGCAATCCCATAGAGTACGGTACCACCGAAGAGTTTTTATATCATTTTGACCTGCAGAATCTTTCCCATCTCCCGGATAGAGAAGAGATCAGAAACCGGCTCAAGCAGGAGGGAGAATTGCCTGTCAGCCAGGAAACTGCTTCCAGGAAGGCCGGGGCAGAAGCTGAGAATTCTCCAGCAGGCGAAGACGACAGTTCTCGAGAAGCAGGAGGAGCCAGAGAGAATAATGAAGAAGGTTAGACTGCAGAAGTACATGGCCCGGGCCGGAGTTGCTTCCCGGCGCCGCTCGGAAGAGATAATTGCTGAAGGCCGGGTTGAGGTCAATGGCGAGGTTATTACAGAAATGGGCTATCAGATTGATCCCGCACAAGATACTGTCAGGGTTGATGGAGAGGAGCTATCCCGGGAAAAATTCCGTTATTTCAAATTGAATAAACCGGTGGGGGTGGTCTCCACGGCCCGTGATTCTGAAGGCCGGAAAACCGTGGTTGACTATGTCAGGCATATCCCCCAGCGGCTCTATCCCGTGGGGAGACTGGACTATGATTCCCGCGGTTTAATTTTGCTGACCAATGATGGGGAGCTTACCAATATTCTGACCCATCCTTCCTATGAAATTTCAAAAACTTACCGGGTTACCATCCGGGGTTATCTCAGCAGCGAAGCCCTTAACAGGCTGGAAACCGGGCTGGAACTGGAAGACGGTCTCACAGCTCCAGCCAGGCTTAGCCGGGTGGAGTTTGGCGAGAATCAAACCAGCTTTCTTTTCACTCTCCATGAGGGGCGCAACCGCCAGGTGCGGCGGATGTGCAGCATGACAGGTTACGAGGTGCTTGATCTCAAGAGGATTAAAATAGGTCCCCTGGAGCTGCAGGATCTTCCCGAGGGGGAGGTTCGGGAGCTGACAGCTGAGGAGCAGAGAGCCTTACAGGACTTAAAGGATCAGGCCAAACAGGAGAATAGCAATATTGGGACTGACGGGAAATAGCAGGCAAGAATCAGGCCAGCAAATATCAGGCAGTTAGGGCATAAAAGACAACAAGACAGATAAAAATTAGCAAGAGGAAGATAGATAGTTGTAGAGAGCAGGTTGTAGAGGGCAGGGTGTTATTTATGTTTTTGAAAAAAATTAAAATGCACGGCTTCAAATCCTTTGCCAGGCCGGTAACGCTGGATTTTACCAGCCCGCTGACAGCCATTGTTGGACCCAATGGCAGCGGCAAGAGCAACATTGTTGATGCCGTTCGCTGGGTAATGGGCGAGCAGAGCCCCACTGTACTGCGGGGCGGACGGATGGCCGATGTCATCTTTTCTGGCAGCGACTCCAGCCGGCCCATGCAGCAGGCCAGGGTTTCCCTGCAGCTGGACAATTCCGAAGATATTCTGCCGCTGGAGGAAGATGAAGTCAGCATTACCCGGGAGGTGGACCGCAGCGGCCAGGGTAGTTACTATCTTAATGGAGAGGCCTGCCGGCTTAAGGACATTGAGGAGGTCCTCTATGATACCGGACTTAACCGGGAAACTTATTCCATTGTCGGCCAGAACCGGGTCGAGGCCATCATTAAAAGCCGGCCGGAGAAGCTGAGAGAGCTTTTTGAAGAGGCTGCCGGCATCACCCGCTACCGCAGCCGCAAGGAAGAGGCCGGCCGCAAGCTGGAGCGGACTTCCCGGGATCTGGAGAGGGTTAACGATCTGATCCTCGAGATTAAAAAGCGTCTCGATCCTTTAGAGTCTGAGGCCGAGGAGGCCCGCAAATATAAAAAACTCTATGACCGTCTCAAGGAGCTGGAGGGCTCCTATCTCTGCTCCCGGCTGGAGAAAATTGAGGATGAAAAGCAGGCTTTAAAGGAGCAGGAAAGAGAACTGGAGGAGAGAAAGAAAAAGTTGAGCCAGGAGCTGGAGGAAGCCCGCCAGCAGCGGAATGAGCTTCAGGAGCAGTTTGCTGAAAAAGAGCAGCAGTTAAAAGACCTCGAAGAACAAACTTATTCATTAAAGACCAGAAAGCAGGAAATTAAGAACAATTTAGAGATTCTGACAGAAAGGGAAAGCAATCTGGATCAGGAAGAGGAAAGAGTTGAACAGGAAATTGAGCAGCTGAAAGACAGCCAGAGCAAGCTTTTCCAGGAGCTTCAGCAGGTTTATTCCCGGGATCAGCAGATTAATCTCAGGATTGAGGAGCAAAATTTTCTGCTGGAAGAGATACTCCAGGCTCTGGAAAATCTCCACCGGGAAAAGGTGATCCTCAGTGAGCGCCGGGGCAGCTGCAGCCGGGAGGAAGCGGCTGCTCGTATCAATGATATCGAGAACAATCTTTTAACCCTGAAGGAAAGAAAGGAATCCTTTGAGAGAGATAAATCCCGGCTGGAGAAAGAAATCCAGGAAATTGAGAGAGAAATTGAGAGGTTTCAAAGCCGGAAGTCAGAGCTTAAAAATGAGCTTAACCGGAAGAATTCCCGGCTGGAAAATCTGCAGCAGGAAATTGACGGCCTCAAAGATAAAGAGGAAAATCTGCAGCAGGAAGAGCAGCAGGCCCGGGAAAAAATAGACCGCCTGCAGCAGGCCTATTCCCGTTATCGTTCTCGCTGGCAGGCCCAGAAGAAGATGCAGCAAGAGGGAGAGGGCTACTATCAGGGAGTCAGATCTGTACTTAACTGCAGCGAACTCACCGGTATCATTGGACCGGTGGCCGAGCTGCTTGAAGTGCCGGAAAAGTATGAATCAGCTATTGCCGCAGCTCTGGGCAGCCGGCTGCAGAATCTGGTGGTTGAAAGTGACCGGGATGCTCAGCGGGCAATAAAATATCTCAAGGATAAGAGAGCCGGACGGGCCACCTTTCTCCCGCTGGATATGATTGAAGGCCGCCCGATGAATCCCGACCGCTATGATCTAGACAGCCACAGCGGTTTTATCGGTAGGGGAATCGGGCTGGTAAGTTTGCCGGAGAAGCTTGAATCGATTGGAGATTATCTGCTGGGAAGGGTCCTGGTAGCCGGGGAACTGGCGGCAGCCACCGAACTGGCCCGGAAAACCGGCAAGAAATTTAAAGTAGTTACCCTGGAGGGGGATATTATCAATCCCGGGGGATCCATTACCGGAGGAAGCCAGCGCAGTAAAAGTTCAGCTCTCCTGGCCCGTTCCCGGAAGATTAAAGACCTGGCCCGGGCAGGAAAGAAAAGCCGGCGCCAGTTGCAGGAAAAAAAATCTGAACTTGAGGAGCTAAAGAACCGCGGGTCGAAGCTGACTGCCAGGCTGGAGGAAAAGCTTAAGGAGAAGCAGAAACATGCTCAGGAGATTAACAGTATTGAAGCCTCACTTGAGAGCCGCCGGGAGGAACTAAAAGGCCGCCAGGAGAAGCTCTCAGAAATCAAACAGGAATATCAGAACGTGCTTGCTGCTGAAAAAGAAGTTTCAGCCAGACAGGAGCACTACCGGGAAAGACGGGAGTATTTTCAGGAACTATCCCGGGAGCAGGAAATTAAAGCCGAGAGATTTGACAGTCTAATTGAGAAGCTTGAGAAACGAGCCAGTCAGCTTCTGACTGCCCTGCAGGAAGAAGAGGTTAAACTGGCCCGGCTGGAAGAACAGCAGACCTCACTGGAACGGGAAATTGAAGACCGCCAGCAGAGGAAACAGGAGCTTGAGGAAAGAGAAGAGTCTCTCCAGCAGGAAAGGCAGAGCTGCCAGCAGCGCCGGCAAGATCTCAAGGAACGACGCAGCCAGCTTAAAGAGAGGCGGCGGACAACAGCCCTTGAGCTGGAAGAGGTTAAAAACAAGCAGTCTTCGGTCAGCAATGAGGCCGAAGTTCTTAAGAAATCTGTTGCAGAAGCCGTTAATGAACTTGAGAGATTGGAGGAGCTTGAGAATGAGATTCAGGAAGAGGAGCATTCCCTGCAGCTCAGAGAAGGCAAACTCCAGGCCAGAGAAGACCGGATCACCGGACGCCTCCAGGATAAGTATGACCTCTCGCCGGCAGAAGCCCGAAAGGAGTTTTCTGCCACTGAGTCTGAGGAAGATCCTGCCGAGGAAATCAGCCGGCTGGAGAAAAAGATCCGCAGCATGGGAGAAGTTAATCTCGGGGCAATCCGGGAATATGAGAAGCTTAAGGAACGCCATGATTTTCTCTTTCAGGAAAGGGAGGATCTCAATCAGGCCCGGGAGTCGATTCAGGGAGTAATAGCTGAAATCGAGGAGAAGATGGGGCGGCTTTTTCATGAGACCTTCCTCCAGGTTAATGAGGAATTTAACCGCATTTTCCAGCAGCTTTTCTCCGGAGGAGAGGCCCGGCTTAAATTGACCGATGAAGAGGATCTACTTGCCACCGGGGTGGAGATTTCCGCCCGTCCTCCCGGAAAAAACCTCTCCAGACTGACCCTGTTGTCAGGTGGTGAGAAAGCCCTGACCGCCATTGCTTTGATATTTGCCTTTTTGAATGTCAAGCCCAGCCCTGTCTATGTGCTGGATGAAATAGATTCACCGCTGGATGAGGCCAATCTCCATATGTTTTCTAATTTTATCCGCAATTACCTCAAAGAGAGCCAGTTTATTCTGGTGACCCACCGCAAGCAGATGATGGCCGTTGCCGATACCATCTACGGAGTTACCATGGCCGAAAACGGCATCTCCAAGCTGATTTCCCTTCAGCTGGAAGAGGAGCAGAAAAAGATGGCCGAGGAGATGGCCGAAGAAGTTGCCAACTGACAAAAACTTTTAGAAAGATTGCCGGCGATCTTTAAAATTATCTGTAGTTTTGAAAATTATCGGTTGACTTGAAGTTTATTGGTTGACTTGAAGTTTATCGGTTGTCTTGAAGATTACCAGTTTTATTTAAGATAACCGGTTATTTTGAAAATTATCGGTTGATAAAAATTTTCTTAAAAAAATATCGGGAAAATACTTGCTGTTCTGGCCAATAAATTATAACATTGTATCAGGAAATGCTTACAAAAATTAATACCAGTCAATCAGGGAGGAAAAATTTTGCAGGAAGAACGGATTCAGGGTATCAGTACCCAGGTAGTGGAAAAGCTGGTTTCCCGCGGCAATCTACTCAGTCAGGGCCGGCCGGTGGGAGCCATAGGCTATGTTGACAGTGAAGGAGTCATATCCAGTTATAATCATCTCACCGATGGAGGAGTCTCAGGACTGCCCTTTCGGAAGCTGCTGGAGGATATTTCTCATCACAGCCATGTTTCCCTGCTGGAAATGATCAATTCCCTGCCGGACAATGCAGTTTATCTGGCAACCGATCCCGGTCAGACCGGTATTGTGGTCAACACCAGAGCTATTAATGTCTTTAATCTGCCGGTGGTGAAAATTGGTGTCAAGCACCAGCAGGTGGCCGGCATTGGCATTTTATATCCCGAGCAGCGGCATTTTGAGCTGGCCACCCGTTCCGAAAAGGCCCAGCTGGACTCGCTGGCTGCTAAAACCATGGAAGAAGAAAAGGAAGCACTTAAAAAAATAGCCCATCTTCGTCTCAAGTTTCTTGAGATTTCAGAAAAGCTGCCGATGGTTGAAACTGAAAAATCAGAAATACAGAAACTGCAGCGCCGTCAGCAGAGCTGGCTGATACCCCGGCAGAAAGTAAATTCTCTGGAAAAAAGTTTTGCCCGGGAGCTGGTGGATAAATCCCTCAGTGTGGAGCCCGGCCGGGAGGTGGCTTCCTTCGGTGAAATAGATGAAGACGGCCACATAACCCGCTGCAGCGAGATAATTGTGGGAGGCATGGGCTATATCCCTTCCAGACTCATGGCTTCCAGCTACCGGCAAATTAACAACCGCTCTCTCAGGGAAGCCTATACCGAGCTGATTCCTCAGAACACTGCTATTGTTCATACTCATCCCGGAGGTTCGGGAGTTATGCATATAAGTGATGCCATGGCCGGTCCCGGCATGTGGGGCCGACCCATTATTGCCGTGGGTCATAATGAAAAGGGTGAAATCAAGGGCGCCATGGCTGTTGAGCCAACTGATAAATTATTTGAACTGGCTGATGAAAACGAGGAGCTGGAGCAGAAATTTTTTGAGGTTGATAACCCCGAAGAAGAGGTGCAGCTGCGCAAGCGCCGTTATAAGATAGCCCAGGAGTTTACCGATATCTGCAGTCAGCTGGAGATAAAGGAGGTTGAGTATGTCGATATTTGATTTTTTCAAACGCGATAAAGATAAAGAGAAGGACAAGGATAAAGAGGAGGATAAGGAGAAAGAGCAAGATAAGGATAAAGAACAAAACAAAGAACAAGATGAAGATAAACAACAGGAGGAGAAAGAACAGGATGATCAAGATAAAGAGCAAGATAAGGAGAAAGGACAAGACAAGGAGAAAGAACAAGTCAAAGACAAAGAACAAGACGTAGTAAAAGAACAGGATTATCAAGATAAAGAAGAGCTGCAGGGAAAAAAATCAGAGCAGCAGACTTCAAATCAGCACTCATCAGCTCAAAAACTGGAAGATAAAAAGAGTGAGGAGCTGACAGGACAGGAGAAAGATTCGGGCCTGAAAGAGTCAGGTCTGAAAGAGCCGG
>SLJX01000171.1 GCA_007134885.1 Halanaerobiaceae bacterium | reverse complement strand
CTTCTGACAGCTCTCCAGAAGCAACTAAATTGTTATTATGGTCAAATAGCAGATAGGATGTTTCTACTATATTTTCACTGGCAAAGGGCTCATCTTCAAATTCTATTGCCACATCAAAGGTTTCTGCGTTGCCTGTAAAGATAGAACCAGGACCGGTTATTCCTACTTCAGGAATAATAGGATCAGCAAAGATTTCCCAGCGATCAGCAGGGTAATTATAATCTTCAAATCTGGCCAGCTCCACTATTCCCTCTACATGGTGAACTACATCTAAATGATAGGGGCCGGTTCCCAGCCAGAAATGATCCTGCTCTTCATACCAGTTATTGAGATTGTCATATCTCTGCTGGGCTTCCTCTTCACTAATAAATTCTCCCAGAGTATTTTCATAGGGAATATAATTTTCTTCAATCATCCACTCCAGTTCCTCTTCCAGATATTCCAGACTGGGACCACCTATATAGCTAGCCCATTCAATATCTTCCGCATCAGCCTTATCGGCGGTATGAGCTATACTGCCCGATGCTTCTGCCTGGAAGGCTACTGCCATATTGTGCCAGGCACCTGAGCCCTGATCCCAGAGAGGAAAGAGTGAGGGAATGTACATTTCAGCATCTAAATAGTAGAGATCAGAATACCATTCAATTGTTATGGGATCGTCATCCAGAATTCTTACTCCCTTGAAGGTATCCATGAAGCTTTCATAATCCGGCACTGTAGCGGAATCAAAGATTTCGCTCTCTTCCTGAGCCCGATCCATATCAAGAATTAAAAACCAGACCATATCTGCAAGAGAGAACTCACTGCCATCATGCCAGGTTATGCCGTGATCTTCAGGATAGGTGGTTACTACCCGGCGGTTGGCCACTGGCAGCTCATCAAACTCCTCGCCGACTGTAGTGAATTCCTGAGCTTCAGCATCCCAGTCATACCAGGCATCTTCCGGCACGGTGTTTTCTTCTTCAGAAACAAATTCCAATTCCACCCAGTCCAGAGTCTGATCTACCGGCAGGCCCTCTCTGATATAAACCTCGGCAGTTTCGAACTGATTGGGATAATGCAGGCCGGTATAGGGGTCAAACATATAGCCTGCTTCTGAAGTTGCTCTGATAAACATCATATCGAAAATCCAGTTACTGCCGTGCGTGGGGTTCCAGGGTTCAGAGAGAATAGAGGGCATGCTGACAGTAATCTCTCCCCCAATTTCATCTTCGTATCTTACGGTATGTCCCCAGAGCCAGGAGCCTGAGATTCCTCCAGCATAGTCATGAGCCAGAGTTACCTCTTCCCTGTGGGGGCTGAAAGAAAGGGAATCATCAGTCCAGATCCGCTTGGCATTTTCTACTGAGTACCAGAGAGCCCGTTCAAAAAGTTCAGCTCTTTCTTCCATGTCTTCAAAATCTCTGAGGGCAAGCCTGTGCCAGACCTCATCGGCCTCTTCTGGAGGATCATACTCCGTGTAAAGCGGGGTGCCCAGTCCTCTTTCGGTGAAGAAGAAATCAAAGTTAGGCCCCTCATCCCGAACAACAACTGTAGAAATCCAGCCGCCAGTATAAACGCTCCATTCTCCGGCATGAGGATTTCCTGTCATCCAGACAGGGGAAGCTTCAGCGGCGGTAACATAATTGCGGGTCACAACAAAACCCTGATCTTCCAGTAGGTCAGAAACATAGTCTCCCACATCATGTCTCTCATCTTCTATTCTGATCAAAGTAGTTACCTCAACCGGTTCGCCATCATAATACCAGAGCCCATCAACTTTTTCAGCTCCCAGAGCCATCATCTCTTCTTCAATAATCTCGGTGGCTCTTTCGGGATTATGAGAGTATTCCACCTCAATTTCCCGGACAGTTTTTATATGGCGGGCATAGTCAGCAAAGGCCGAACCCAGCACAGTAAACTTAGGAACTGCCAGACCACCATAGATTTCATCTGCGAGATATTCTCTGTCAACCAGCCAGTTTAGAGCCTCCCGCATCCTGGGCACTGCAAAGGGATTAAGCTCTCCGGTCTCTTCAAAATAGGGCTCATCAGGTGTTCCGGCTGGATTGATGGTTAACTCTCCGTAGGAACCAAAGTTTTCCACATACTGGATTGCTTCATGGTCCTGAACTCTTTCCAGCAGGTCAACATCTGTCAGGGTTTCTGCATGAATGTGAATTTCCCCTGCTTCCATCCTGGTTACCGCTGCTGCAGAATCGGCCTCTTCAATGCCGACAATTGCGTCCAGATAACCACCATAGGGAACATCTTCTTCAGCTGCTACCTCTCCGGCCAGACCAAAGCCAATCACCAGAGCAAAAATCACAGATAAAGCAGCTATTTTCTTTAAATTTGACCAGTTATACAAATTACTCACTCCCCTTTTTGTTTTTGATAAGTTTATCTTAACCTTTATTAGCTTTTTAAATAAAATAGTTCAGAGATGATCTGTTGTTATTAAATTTTTAGATAAACTGCTAGTTAATTTAGTCAGATTAGTGGTCTGTTAAAACTAAAATTATCAAATACCAGCTTTGACTAAATTAGGTATGACCGAAAAATTGCAGCAGAAAAATTTTAGTAAAACCCCCTTTCTTGAGATGTTCTGTTTGTTCTTTAGTTTTCAAAATATTAAACCTTATGCAATATCTTTTTTTATCATAGGAAAAGGTTTGCTAACAAAAAATTTGAATGCTCTTTTTACTACAATATTTAATATGTAGCAAGCCAATAAAATACTATGTATAGTATGTATTTGGTTATTTGTTAATTAGTGAAATAGACCTTTTTGTGGTTTAATCAGAAAAAAACACACAAAAAAACACTGAAATTATAGCTCCGGCAATCAATCGCAGTGTTTCTTTTGAATTAAATCAATATTAAAATAAAATTATAATTTAAAAAAATTTGCTATCAAATAATATATTTATTTTCATCATAATTGTACAAACTATTTTGCTTTTTGTCAAGAGAAATAGGCAGGTTTAGTAATATTCCAAAAACATATTGCCTGACAGCAAAACCTTTATTAACTTAAAAGTTCCAATCTCAATAACAGCTTCCCGGCTAATCAGGTAATCTGAGATTTGATACTAAGTCAATTGGTTATCAGGACAGGTCCTGACAGAATTAATTTTGTCAAATTGCTGATGGTTATCCTGGAAAATCTCAGCCCCCCCTTTAACCAGCTCGAATTCCCAGTTATCTGGATAGGAAGTATTGATTTCAGGTGTATGGAGAGTTGATTTTAAATCCTCAATATTTACTCTCTCAGGCTGGTATAAAATTCCCAGGACATTACCACTGTGAGCAATGTTAACTCCCAGGCATCCCTTCTTTTCAGCTTTAGTAATAATTTTTTCCAGTCTGGGATAGTATAAATACCGCTGCCAGGCCCGGGCGCTGAAAGTTGCTGCCTTCCCGATTAAACCCCAGTCCTGCTCCTCTACCCCCTGCTGAAAAAGCTGCCAGGATTCTGTTACATCCGGTATTTTATTCCGTAATTTTCTGTGACTTAAAGTATCACAGATACCGGGTTGAGCCAGAGCTAAAACCCTGACTTTACCCTCCGGCTGACCCATCTGTTGCCAGTAACTGCCATCATTCTGCTCGAGCAAAGTCAGTTCTGGAAAAATAATGCTGTCTGTAGGCTCAATAGCCGTTAGATAGTCAAGTATATCCTGACAGGACAGCTTTTTTTGGCTGATGAGACTTAGAGCTGTAAGAGCTAACATTAAATCTGCTGTGCTGCTGGCCAGCCCTTTACCAGCCGGGATCAGCTGGCTGTGCTGCCAGCTGTATTCTGCCAGCAGTGAAGTGGTGATCCCCAGATCACAGGCAGCCATTTTGATAAGAGATAGCATCTTATCCGGTAAATTATAAAAACAATTTTCTTTCCCGATATAATCAGCATTGCCCCTTTTCTTTTCCAGAGACAGATAGTTATAGAGATTAACGGGATAGGATATCAGCTTCTCTTCGCCCAGTATCCTGCCCTGAAAAAGCTCGCCACAGGAAGCTGGCATCCTCAAAGTATAGCAGCTACTCACTTTTTCTCTCCTCCGATATCGCTTTCAGAACTGCTCTTAAAGCTGTCAGTAATTTTTCATTATCCTGCTCTTTCCTGACGGCAACTCTGAAATACTGGTTATTCAACCCGGCAAAACTGGCACAATTTCTGATTAAAAACCCCTGACTGACCAGCCTTTCCTGTAAAAGTTGAACTTCTCCATAATCAGCGGAGAGGCGGCAGAGAAAAAAGTTGGCCCGACTGTGATATACCTTTATTCCTGGCAGCACTTCAAGTCTTTCTTGAAAATTTCTTCTGGCCTGTCTGAATTCCTTGAGGCTCTTTCTGCGATAATCATTGCAGTCAGGAATCAAGTTACCCGCTACTGCAGCCAGGGCATTTACCGGCCAGGGAGGCTGAAAAGCAGAAATTTTTTCTATCAAATGGCGGGAGGCAATCACATAGCCCAGTCTCAGTCCGGGCAGGGCATAAAATTTTGTCAGAGAGCGAAGTATAATAAGCCCCGGATACTCAGTAAGAAAGGGCAGCAGGCTTTCCCGGTTATTTTCACCCAGATACTCCCAGAAAGATTCATCGCTGATCAAATACTCAATTTCTGCGAGCAGAGGTTTCAGTCTGCTGCGGGTTAGGAGACTGCCATCGGGATTATTGGGCCGGCAGAGAAAAGTTCCAGCAGCACCTTCTTTATTGATTTCCTGCCTGAGCCGGCTCAGCGGCAGTTGAAAATCATCTTCTTCTCTGCGCTGGATTAACTTCACCTGGCAGTCCCGGCTCTTTAAAGCTGCCTGATACTCAGAAAAAGTAGGCACCGGAATGACAGCTTTTTTGCCCCGGAATAGTTCTGCCAGCAGGTATATCAGCTCTCCAGCCCCATTTCCTACCAGAATCTGATCGGGGTTAACCCCTTCCCAGTCAGCCAGCTTTTTTCTCAGCTTCCGGTATTTAATATCGGGATATTTTTCTATCAGCGCCGAAGAATCTCTCAGCAGCTCCTCCACCCCGGGAGGGGGCCCCAGAGGATTGATGTTGCTGGAAAAATCCAGCAGTTCTTCTGCAAAATCATAGATATTCCCACCATGGACAGGTTTCATCAACCAATCACCCCGGTCAGTCTTAGTAAAAATACTGCAAGATATAGAAAGAAAATAAAGGCAGCCTGACTGACATAGAGCAATTTGACAGCCAGCCTGATAATTTTGGGATTTTTATCTCTGACCTTCTCGCCTATCTGGGGATTTTTCACCAGCTGGCCAAAATAGTAATCAGGACCACCCAGTCTGACCTGAAGAGCCCCGGCTGCAGCAGCTTCGGGATAACCGGAGTTAGGACTGGATGATTTCCCGGCATCCCTCAGCAAAATACTCCAGCTCTGCCTCAGGCTGCCTCCAACCAGAGGACTGATTAAGACAATTATCAGAGCCGTGATTCGGGCCGGCAGCCAGTTCAAAAGATCATCAAATCTGGCAGCAGCCCGGCCAAAATCCCGATACTGCTGATTACGGTAACCCACCATGGAATCCATAGTATTAACAGCTTTATAAAGCATAATAAAAAGACCGGCCAGCGGTCCGCCCAGCACAGCATAGAACAGGGGGGCGGTTATGCCGTCAACTATGTTTTCACTTATGGTTTCCACAGCAGCCCGGCAGATATCTTCCTCTTCCATTTGGGAAACATCACGGGTAATCAGTCGGGAAATTTTTTTCCGGGCCTCTGTTATCTCGTCCCTCTCGATGAGTTCCGCCACCTTCAATCCGCTCCTGGCCAGGCTCCGGGCCGCCAGCCCCTGCCAGAGGAGAAAAACCGTGAAAACTGCAGAGAGGGGAGGCCAGATAAGCTCCAGCATGAAACCCAGGAACATTATTGTCCCAGCGACCGTCAGGCTGACCAGCAAAACCAGGACAACTCCCTGAAAAAATGTCCCCCTCTTTCCCCCGGTTAACAGGCTCTCCAGTTTCTTTATCAGCCTGCCGATCAAAACTATGGGGTGGGGAAGAAATTCAGGGTCACCCAGAAGAAAATCCAGAATTACCGCCGTCAATAGCAGAGGAATAAAGGGCATTTTTAACTGCTCCTGGAAAGCCCGGCAAGGGAGTAAAGCAATTCCTGATCCAGTTCCCGGGCCAGGAGATCCGCCAGCTTATCATATTCTCTTTCTTTGAGCTCCTGATAATCTAACTCCGGAGACTTAACTGTATCCAGGTTAAGTGAGCGGCGCAGGTTGTTGATAAAACCGGTGGTCCAGGCTTTATTTTCAAACAGGCCGTGCCAGTAGGTACCAAAAATATTGCCGTCCTGATTTACAAGTGAAATAACATCTCCTGACTCTTCTCCCCGGGAGCTAAGAGGTTGAACTGCCTTATTTTCCGTAATAACTGTCTGGCCCATATGGATTTCGTAACCTGTAAGTGAGATGTCCTTCAGTCCGCTGAAAAGTTCATCATCCTGATACTGCCAGCTGCCCTCCACCTGCAGAGTTTTTTTCTCCCCTGCCAGTCTGGTTTTTATCGGAAGTAAATTAAGTCCGGGGACCTCTCTCAAGCTGCTCTCCACCCCCTGAGGATCTGCCAGCTCTTCCCCCAGCATCTGAAATCCTCCACAGATCCCCAGCAGAACTCCTCCCGCTTCGGCATATTCCTGTAAAGGCCTGTCAAATCCCCTTTCCCGCAGAAAAATTCTATCGGTCAGCGTATTTTTACTGCCCGGTATTATCACCAGATCAGCCTCTGCAAGTTCTCCTGGGTCCTTTATATAGCTGATATTGAGATCCTCGTACATTTCCAGGGGATTAAAATCGGTGAAATTGGAGATGTGAGGAAGCAGAATAATTTTGACCTGCAGCCCACCTGCAGACCGGGAACGCTGAGAAAGCCTTTCACTCAAACTGTCCTCATCGTCCAGAGCCAGTTCCAGGTAGGGAAGCACTCCTAGAAAGGGAATTCCCAGCATTTCTTCCATTTCTTTAAGTCCGGGCTCCAGGAGCTTCTTATCGCCGCGAAATTTATTGATAATCAAAGCTTTAATCCGCTGCCTGTCCCGGGGCGGCAGAAGCTTGACAGTCCCGTAAAGAGCAGCAAAGACACCTCCCCGGTCAATATCTCCAGCCAGCAGGACAGGAGCATCAACCATCCGGGCCAGCCCCATGTTAACAATATCATTTTCCTGCAGGTTAATTTCAGCCGGACTCCCGGCCCCCTCAATGACAATCACATCATATTCTGCTTTTAATTTTTGATAAGCTTCCTGAATAATCTCTTTAAGCCGGGGCTTAAAATTATAATATTTTTCTGCCGTCATATTTTCCCGGGGCCTGCCATTGACAATAACCTGAGAACCCTCATCTCCTGAGGGCTTTAAAAGCACCGGATTCATGGCCACCCGGGGCTCTATTCCTGCCGCTTCAGCCTGAAAAACCTGGGCCCGCCCCATTTCCAGGCCTTCCCCCGAAACGTAGGAGTTCAGCGCCATGTTCTGAGATTTAAAGGGAGCAGCCTTGAACCCCTGTTGCTTGAAAAGCCGGCAGAGGCCGGCAGTTATGACACTCTTTCCCACCGAGGAACCGGTGCCCTGTACCATTATATTTCCAGCCATCTTCATCTTTCCCCCTGTCACCTGTCATGTGATTTGTTGATTTGTCCAGTTATTTGACTAATTTTCAATTCCCCGCCGGGCTGTCACGCCCTGCCGGTAATAATGCTTAATCTCCCGCATTTCTGTCACCAGGTCAGCTGCTGCTATTAATTCCTCCGGAGCATCCCTGCCGGTCATGACCACCTCGACCCCGGCAGCTCTGGCATTGACTGCTTCCAGCAGTTCCTCCAGGCTGAAAAGCTGATATTTTAAGGCAATGGTGGCTTCATCCAGGATAACCAGCTGATAATCCCCTGATTTTAGTATCTCTCTTGATCTCTCAAGACCCTGCCGGGCCAGTTTGATATCCTCCGGCCCAGGCTCACCCTTGATAAAACAGTCCCGGCCAAACTGTTCCAGCTCGATGTTTTTCATCTCCGCAACAGCCTTAAGCTCACTGTACTGCATCCCCTTGATGAATTGACCGATGAATACTTTAAAATCCGCACCCGAGGCTCTGAGAGCCAGTCCCAGGGCAGCGGTGGTCTTGCCCTTGCCTGAACCGGTGTAAACCTGAATCTTTCCTGGCATGGCAGTCATCAAAAAAACCTCCAATTTGTGTTTTTACCCGAGAAGCCTGTATATTAGATCCTGAGAGATCTGGACATTAGCTGAAAAGACTGTATGTTAGATCCTGAAAGGCCTGGATATTAGCTGAAAGGTCTCTTATATTGGATTCTGAGCTGCCTGGATATTAAATTATTCTGACAGACCCGAAGTTTAGAAAATAAAAAAGCATCTCCGGCAGGAGATGCGGCCTGTTAAACACTAATTTAAACCCAAGCGGCAGGACAGCCAGTATCAAACAGTACCAGCAGTAAATATCAACAATAATTTATGGGTTCAAAACTTGAATCCTGGCTGATCTGTCCTGAACAGGTGCCAGCCTGCTCCCGCCGAGAGCCAGCAACCATCCAGACTGGCAGGTCTTCTGACTCAGGCTCTTGACCCAATACCTTCCCGGATGATTCCAGTGGATTTATTATTGGAAAGAAAGCCATCACAGCAGCGGGGGCTGTATCGGAATTGCACCGATTTCCCTATTAAGCTCAAGCACCAGTATGGAAAGCAATATAAAATTTTTTGCTGAATAAAGTTTTAATCAATTAGTCTGCCTCTGTCACATTTATTAGCCTGCTAACTTCCATCAATAAAAATTTCTTGTAAACAATTAGTCTGCTCACTTCTATCTATAAAACTTTATAAAAATTAACTGATTTCATGTTAGCATATCACCGGGGTGATTGCAAGAGAACAATTGATTAAACATCAACAGCTATCACTTAAATAAAGGCAATTAAAGGTAATTATCAGCTTGGTTTTGTAATCTCCTGCCATTTCTTTAAATTAATCTCTTCTCTGGCTAGAGTAAAACGGGCAGTCTTTAAAGGGTCAACAACCTGACAGATTTCAGCCTGACCTATTAAGCTCAACAGCATACCCGCCTCTGACAGAGTAAAATCAAAATGATCAATTAATAGATCTGTCATTTTGTATACTGCCCTGTTCACTGCCTCGTCCAGAGTTTCAGCAGAGGCAATTGTAGAAATAACCCGGGAGTTTTCCAGCAGAGGTAGAGGCAAATTGCTGCCTTTGACAAGATCCAGAGACAGCTCCAGCTCCCCTCCTGCTTCAGCGGCACAAACAACTATCTCTCCATCTCCCATCAGAGCATGCATATCACCGGCAGCCAGCAGAGCTCCAGGAGTATTAACCGGCAGGTAAAGGGTAGAACCTGCCTGCAGCAGCTTGCAGTCCATATTGCCTCCGTGAAGACCGGGATGACCGGTAGGTATTTCTTCTTCTCCTGCCGGTGCAACTCCTATCACCCCGACCATCGGCTCCTGTTGATAAACCCGATCAGGAGAAAATTCAATTCTGCTGTCAGACAGCGGTAATATTTTGGTAACCGGCTTTTCGATTCTGTCTCCCAGAACACCCTCTCCCGGAGCAGCAATCATCACCGCCGGGCTCTTTAATCTGATATCCTTGATCTCAATTTTGAGAATATCTCCGGGACAGGCTCCTTCCAGGTAAACCGGTCCGGTGGCAGGATTAATCCTGCTCCAGTCCATATCAGGTATTTCATCACCTGAAGACTTAAGCTGACCGGAAAAACAGTCCCTGGTTTCCAGGATAAGGTCTGAACCAGGTTGAACCCGGAGAGCAGGCTCCAGTCCCTGTTTAAAGGCAAAAATACAGCTGCTGCTGGAAACTCTCTCTGGTGTCATTTTATTACCTCTTTTCCACATTTATTTTGTCTGCAAAATAATGCTATTAGGCTTTATATCTTCTGATAATTGTGAAGGTTGCAAGACAGCACACATAAGTTTCCGGCACGTAATACAGAAATTTTAGCTTTTATAGAAAAATTTTAGCTTTTGTAAAATGATTTCTCTGGTCATTTTACTTCACGTGCTGACAAAGCATGTGTACTGTTATTTAATTCTCAGCTGTTGAGTTCATTCACATAAATTTTTAAGATATCCTGCTGAAAGTTAAATCCAAGCTTAACCAGAGAATGCTGGAGAGCTTTCAGGGTTAAATATAATTTTTCTTCCCGGCAGTTTTCACCCATATGGCCGATGCGAAAAACTTTGCCGCTCAGTTCAGCAAAGGCCCCCGCAATCATTACGCCATGCTTCTCCAGCATTTCCCGATTGAGATCAGAAAAATTAATGCCGTCAGGCATCCTGACAGCGGTAACAGTATCGGAATAACCGAAATCAGGATAGAGGATTAAGCCCCCGGCCTGAAGAGCTTTTCTGACAGCCCCGGCAATCCGGGCGTGCCGTTGATAGCGGTCTTCTTCAGCCAGAAGCCTTTCTGCCGCTTTTTTTAGAGCATAAATATCTGAAACCGAGGGGGTATAGGGAAATTCCTGTTTTTCCTGCCAGTCCTGCCATAATTTCAGATTGAGATAAAAAGCTGGTTGAGATGCTTTTCGCTTCTCTATTTTTTCCCAGGCCGAGGGGCTTAAGCTTAAAAAAGCCAGACCAGGCGGAGCAGAAAGGACCTTCTGCGAGCCTCCCAGAACCACATCCGCTCCCCAGTCATCGGGCTTTATTTCAATCCCACCCAGAGAAGAAACGGCGTCAACAACGGTAATTATCCCTCGTTCATTTAAAGCTGGAAGTATTTCTTCTATAGGATTAATCAGTCCGGCCGGAGTCTCACAGTGGACAACAGTGGCCAGATCAATTTCTTTCTCCTGCTCCAGAATTTCCTCAACCTCCCGGCCGGTAACAGGCTCACTATAACTTTTTTCCAGTTTGATCACTTCTGCTCCATAATTTTCAGCCATACCAGCCAGACCGTTTCCGAAAATTCCGTTACTCAAAGCCAACACCCGATCACCGGGCTCAATCAGAGATGCCAGAGCTGAATCCAGAGCCAGCATCCCCTCTCCACTTAATACCAGCACCTGACTTTTGGTATTTAATATTTTTTGAAGATCACCGCAGAGCTCAGCATAAAATTTAAAAAACTGGGGGTCCAGATCGGGATTGGTAAAGTTTTGCGCCATAGCCTGCCTTACCTCTTCCGCTACTTCCGTAGGTCCCGGTGTCATAATTAATGGCTCTCTCATAAAAAAACCTCCTAAAATTTTGTAAAAAAACAGGATTTATAAATTTAAGCTGGAACTATATCTGTGGAGATAAATATGAAAATAAATACTTCAGATATAATTATATTTCAGATATAATTACAATAACAGACTGGTTAGTTTATTATATCCTTGGCCAGTTAATTATCCAGCTGCAATTTATCTAACCTTTTTTTAAAAAAACTGCAGCATAACGTCGAGAAAAATACAAAAACAAAACTTAGAGGAGAATTGAAAAATGAATCCTGCAATTATTGTTGACAGTGCCTGTGACCTGCCGGAGGAGATTATAGAAAAATATCAAATTGAAGTCCTCCCCTACCGCCTTCTTTATGATGGCAAAGAACATCTAGCCGGTCAGGATATCACCCTTGAAGAGGTTTATCAAAGGATGGCAGAAGGTGTCTATCCCAGAACTGCTCAGGTCAGTCCGCAAACCTTTTCCAGAGCATTTAAAAAGTTTGCTGACAAGCACCAGGACTGCCTCTATCTGGCCTTTTCAGCCAAAATGTCAGCTTCCTACCAGTCAGCCCGGTTAACCGCTCAGCAAATAAAAGAAAAATATGAGAACTTCAATATTGAAATCATTGACACAAAAAGCGGCTCAGCTGCCATCGGTCTCATGGCTCTAAAAGCTGCTGAATTACGGGAAGAAGGAAAAAGTCTGGCTGATATTATCGCTGTTATGGAATTTATGACCGAGCATATTGAACATATATTTTCCCTGGACAGCCTGACAGCGCTCCAGCGAGGGGGACGTCTGAGCAAAGGCAGGGCTTTTCTGGGTAATATATTGAATATTAAACCCATTTTGCATGTCAGTGATGGTGAAATCTCCCTGCTGGAAAAAGTTCGGGGAAATCGCAGGGTTCTCCCTAAAATGTTAGAGATCATGGCTGACAGGGGCTGCAATTTAAAGGAACAGTTGATAGGAATAAGCCATGCTGATGATCCTGAAAGAGCCCGGGAGTTAAAAGGAATGATAGCAGATGAACTGGGCTGTACTCGCTTTATGATTAATAAAATAGGGAGCGTCCTGGGAGCTCATCTCGGAATCGGTGGCATCGGCGTATTCTTTTTCAATCAATATCCCTCAGAAAATAAAAATACAGGGAAAAACTCTAGTAATCAATAATTTTATTTTCCAGCTTGCTTTATTATTTCAGCAATCACCGATCAGGAATCAACGGTCCAATCATTAATCAGCAATCAGCCCATCAGGAACCGGAAATAGCAGCTCCAATAGCGGTGGAGTACTCAGCCTTTTCCGGGAAAATAAAATCTATGGGAAAAAATTTGGCCTGCTTGAGATTTTTTAGAACCTGCTGTCCAGTCCTCATCTCAGCCAGTTTTCCCGTAAGTACGATATCCTGACAGTCCTTGATCTGGCCGGCAAAAGCTGCCATAACTCCGATAGTTTGATAGATCATGTTAATTATTCCCAGGGCATAATCCTCAGGCCGGGGGTTCTGGCTGAGCTTGCCAAAATTTGAGGCAGTTATGTCCTGATGGAGATCCCCGATATCATCCAGAGAAATATCTCCGACCGAGAGATCAACCCTGTGTAATTCACCCCTGCTGGCCATTCTCACTATTTCTTCATAGTCATCAACATTTAAAATAGCTTTAGCCAGACCGACCAGGGTTCCTCCTCCGACTCCGGTGCCTCCCAGATGGGTTATCTCTCCATTATCATAATAAACTATGGCAGTACCCGTACCGATACTAACTATTATAACCCGGGAGTGAGAGGTGAGATAGGCTCCCCCGGCCCCGATAGCCTCAAATTCTGGAATCCTTACTGTTTCAACTCCAAAAAGATCTTTTTTTACATAGGAAGAACCGACTCCGGTAATGGCAACTCGCTTTATATCAGAGAGATTTATCTCCTGTTCATTAAGAAAACTCCCCAGAGCCCCGGTGGCTGAAGTTAAAGGATCGCTGGCTTCAACAGTCAAAAAACCCACCAGATCATCTTCTTTAAAACCCACTATGTCGGTTGTGCTGCCTCCAATATCAATTCCCAGTATCATATCTGCCTCCCCTTCTAATTCTGCCAGGTTTCCAGATGAACTTTATCCTGGGAAAATCTTTCAACCGGACCGCTTTCTACTGCTGGATAACCTGCAGCCACCACCGCCAGGGGATATACCTCCCGGGGCAGTTGAAACAGCTCTTTGAACTGCTGAACTCTTTTCTCTCTGGGATATACCCCCAGCCAGACAGCTCCCAGGCCCAGATTTTCAGCCATAAGCAGGAGATTCTGCACGGCAGCAGAACAGTCCTGCACCCAGAAACCATTATGTCTTTCCTCACCTCTGTCTCCGCAGACCACAATGGCCAGGGGAGCCTCTTTTAACATTTTGGAATAGGGATGGATTTCCCTGATTTTTTTATGACGCTCTTTATCCTGCACAACGATAAAATGCCAGGGCTGCTGGTTGCCGGCTGAGGGGGCAGCCATGGCCGCTTTGAGCAGCTCCTGAATCTTCTCTTCCTCCACCTGTTTCTCCTGATAACTTCTGATGCTGCGGCGATTATAAAGCACTTTGCTGAATTCCATTGCAATCCCTCCTGAGGAAAGATATAAGTGTTGAAAATTTTCCTGTTCACTGCTTATTTTATTCTATACTTATTTTGTTCTTATCTTGAAAAATAGCAGGTAAATTTTTCATGTATTGTTGTGCCCCAGAGGGGCATGGCGGTTTACCTTGAAATTCGCCTTACTAATTACATCTATTGTTGTACCCCAAATGATATCCACTTTTTACAGAGCAATCATGCTATAACGCTTTCAGAATCAGATTTACTGCTTCAGCAGAAAGGACCAGGGTACCAGCATTTCCTCCGCTGAAGCCCCCCCGTGAAGATAGCGGGGTGTGGTGTACTTCTCCTGTTTTTCAAACTGATAATTAATTGTAAAGCCGTGATCTCCAAAGATTAAAACAGGTGAATCTGCCGGGATTTTATCCAGAAAGGGTTTTAACCTGTTTCTGGTCTGGAAATTAATCTCCCGGACCAGTTCCAGATAATCATCCCGGGAAGTGTGGATTTTGTCATCGATGTAACCAAATTTAATAATATCCCGACCGGGCTGCCAGGCACTATTTTGAGGAGATAGAATCTCTCCTTTAAAATCTGCTTCTTCCAGAGCTGCCAGCTGGGCTTCTGTATTGGAGGGCAGATGGGAGACCAGCATACCGGAAGTTATCTCCCGTAGAGGCATTTCGGCCAGCACCCGGGAATAAATTTCCTGCCAGATATCAAATCTCAAACCATCCAGAAGAATAAGATATCCGGCAGTTTGGGAAACCCTTTCCAGCAATTCAGGATATCTTTCAATAATAAGGTTTTCTATCCTGAGCGGTTCTTCCTGAGGAGCGGTCCGGGCCGGGGCCATAAACAGGCTTTCATAAAAGTCCTGATAATCCTTATTAAACAGGCGGCAGGTTTTCAAAACCTGTTTTTCAATCCGCTGAACCGGCAAAACAGCAGTCAAGCCTGTCTGACTGGCAGTTTCAGCAAGCTGTCCACTCTTGAGTTCCAGCCGGGCAAGATGCTCGGTATAATATTTCAGCCAGTCTTCCAGCTTGTCTGGAGGCTGCCAGCTGGCAAAGATCTGAAGTTTATTTTGCAGGCCAAAAAACAGGGCAAAAGTTCGCTTAAATTCTGCCTTCCGGCTGGTATCAGCTTCAGCAGAGGTTAATTTATCCTGAAATTTTTCAACTTCTTCAGGATTTACGGCTTCTCCGCTAATTTTTTTGCCCAGCAGCAGGGCCAGTTTTTCCACAAGTTTTACCGACATCTCTTCATTATTAATTATCTCCAGCAGCTCTTCCGGTTCCAGGCTGGAAAGCTTTTCGGTTAAATAGCTCAGGACTCCGCTTTCCTGGAGAGCTCTATCCAGGTTATCCTGAAAATATTCCTGCAGGCTGGAACCGCTCTCTGTGAAAATCTGTTTTTTTAGCTCTCTCAGTGAACTTTTATAGGCATCCAGTTCCTCCCTGTACTCAAAAAGTCCGGTCAGCTTACTCTCCCGGCTGAGCTCCTCCAGCCAGGATTTCTCTGCCAGGAAAGGTGAAAATTCCTGCTGCCAGTTGAGCAGGGCCAGCAGCAGGATAAACCTATCCTCCTTTAATTCCCGGGCAGCTGGAGCCAGTTCAGGATATGCCTTTTCCACTAATTCTATCAGCTTAGCCTCTTCTTCAGCTGTAGTTTTTCCGCTTTCAGGAATAATTTTTATATAGGTTCCGGTCTCAAGGCCTTCCGGTCCCTCCAGCCATTCCCTGAAAATATTTTTCAGCTGCTCGGGAGCAAACCTCCGGCCCACCAGATTTTCATAAAGTTCATCCAGATTTCTTTCAATCAGCTTTATCTCCCCGGATAAAGCTCGATTTATATTTTCTATCATCCTGGAATTCAATAAATTCTCCAGATCTTCTAAACTATCCCTCTTTTTAATCTCCGGGTCCAGTTGAAAAAGCTCACGGATCGGTTGGGTAAACCTCTTTTTTCCTGCCGCTTCCATGCTGGTGAGATAATCTTCTATTTCAGTTTTGATCTCTTCCTGCTGCAGGGAGGTGATATACTGCCTGATTCCCCGTTCAATTTGACCCTGAATCTCCTTAACAGCCGGCAGTTTTAGTTCATCGCCCAGCTGAAAACCGCACTGACAGACTGGCTCCTGCTGAAGTCTTTCCGGTGAAAATTTCTGGCAGCGGTTTTGCAGTATTCGGGAAATCTTTCTATCTATTTTAATTAAATCATCTTTAACTGAAATCATTTCAATACCGGCCAGCCGGGATAAAACCTGATAGGAAGAATGCTGGCGCAGATTCTCATAAATTTCAAATCTTTCGGGGGCCAGCTGCTGTTGATGTTCACTGCGATATTTTTCGGTGTAGAGCTGTAAGAATTCTGAAAAACCGGCTTCCAGCCGGGAAAAATATTTTTCTGAAAAAACTACTTCGCTGCTTCCAAAGGATTCCAGCAGATTGCTGCGAAAATCCCTTAATTCTTTATAATTATCTTCAGCTGACAGTTTAAGCCTTTCATCTTCCAGATAATTTTTCATCCTCCGGTAGGCCGGCAGATTTTCCTGAAGAAAATCTTTCAGCCGGGAGAAACTCTGGAGATAACTGTCGGCATGAGGAAAGCTGCGGTAATGAGAGGCAAAGCGCTCCAGTCCTTCCCCCGAGGAATAGCTGACTTTAATTTCCTCAAGCAGCGCTTCAGCTTTATCCAGCTGCCGGCTCATCCTGGTCAGGGTTTCTTCCGGTAAAATCCCCCGGGACTGCAATTTGGTCAGTTGACTTCTCAGATCTCTTTCTTCTTCGGTGAAATTGCGTTTATATTCCACCAGGTAATCCCAGATCTTCTGCTGAAGAGTGAGTGAAAAAGCCTCTTTCCTGAGCCGGGGAGGCAGCAGTTCACAGTCAGCCAGAACCCGCTGAAATTCAGGAGAAATAATCTCTCCCTGCCCCAGATATTTTATCCGCCAGAAGTTTTTACCGGTAAAATTATCCAGGGGAAGCTTCTGCTTTTCTCCATAGGCAGTAATAAAACCGGAAAAAAGCAGGGCATATACCAAAAGCTTAAACTGTTTATCAATTAAACCATAGGGCCCTTTGCGCAGTTTAAAATATATTTCCCTGGCCGGAGTTCGGCTTTCTTCCAGCTGGTTAAAGAAAGTCTGTACCAGGCGATTCTGACCGGGGTCAACCTGTAATTTAATCTTCTGACCCCTTTCTTCAATTAACCCCATTGGTTTTAAATAACTTTCGACTGCCTCCCGGAGCTGGTTGGTAAGCTCTCCCGCCTCAATTTCCCCCGGGGCAAAAAAGCTGTCAACCACCAGAGAAATCTGATGAGAGGTCAGCACCGGCTGATAGGGGGCTATGCTGGAATGATAGGGATATAATTT
>SLJX01000072.1 GCA_007134885.1 Halanaerobiaceae bacterium | reverse complement strand
AGCTTCCCTAACATTGAACAGCTAAAAATACAGTTTAGATACACCTGACTGATTTCAGCCTGCATTAAAAAAACCCTGTTCGCCTAAACAGGAACAGGGATAATTAGAAATAGTTTGCTGGATTTATAAAGCCCCGGCACAGGCACCGTGCTTGACATCCAGTTCATCCAATCACCTACCTTCCTTGCCAGCGAGAATAGCAGGTCAATTAATCAGGCAGGTCTCCTGGCTTCTGGCAAATTTCTGGCAGTGTCACCTTCCCCGGCTATTAAAATAACCGAGTGGTCTGCCTTAAACACCATTCCCAGCATTAAAGCTTAAATGCTGAAAACATGTGCCAGTTACAGTGGCGGGCCCGCTCAGGCTTTTCACCTGATTCCCTATTCTCCCTCAGCTGCAAATACCGGATTTTCTTTTGACGGTCTGCGGCTGAAGGCACCTGATTAAAAGAAATATTCAGTTTTGCTGATAAACAATTTACTTTGATATCTGCTTGATAATTAAATTCAAAGAAAATGTGCTGCTTATTCTTGCCGGATTGCAGTTCTGGATTAAAGTTATTTATCTCTTTAAAAAATAGAGATAAAACTTTCTGCTAATAAATATTATTCAATAACACTGGATAATCTCCTGCAAAAAATTTAAAATCACCGGCTTTTTCTTCTCCAGATAAAAAGACTGAACAGTACAATAATCCCAACAAGACCGGCAAGCAGCCAGTTCCGCAGGCTAAATGTAGCTCTCGGATTGATTCGTCCTGAGGTGCTTTGATAATAATCAGAAATTTGTACCGGATCTCCTGCAGGATTTCTGTCAAAATCCGGACCTTCAGCTGCATATTTAACAACAATCTCCCAGACTTTAAGTTCCCTGTCCTGATAATTAATCTTAAGTTCTTCCATTTCCTCCAGAGATACAGCAGTCCCATCCTCTCTTTTGGGTTCAAACTTCACTCCGGGCAGCATATCATTGGCCAGAGGCAGAAAAGAGAGAATATAAGAATCAGTTACCACATGATAAAGATGATCTTCCTCCTCTGCCAGTGGGGCAAAGTCGCCTTTCAGACCGGCCTCAGAAATGCTGTTCTGCCCTCTGTTTTCATCCCCCGGCTGCACCCCCTCTCCCTGATATATCTCTGCTTTTTTCACCGCCCGCAGAGAAGGAAGAGGCAAATTAAGGAAAGGAATCTCAAACAGTATTGCATCCTCCGGGTTGTATTCATAGCGCAGTCCGGAAAAGTTAATAAAGTAGCTATCACTCATGAGATCTTCCATAACTGCTGCCAGCTCAAGAAGATACCTGACTTCCTGGCCATTAAGATAAAAGGAAACAATCGGATAACCGGGATAATCATCATCTCCTGACCCCAGAGCTGCCACTTCAAGTGTATCATATAAAGTGAGCTGGCCTTCCCGGGTAGGGATGAAATCCTTTCGGATATTACCGCTGGCCTGGAGGGCCAGATCGACTCTTTCTCCGGTGATTTCCTCCAGGGAAAGCCGCATGGCATCTGTGACAAAGTTGCCTGCTGGTGTTTCCTCAGCGGGAGGATAGCTGCTAATTTTATTGTCCAGGTATGCTGCCGGATCCATAATGTCCTCAAACTGACCACCAGTCATTTCAGTCACCAGTTCATTGAGCTGAATTCGATAATTTTCAACCCGGGAGCTAACTATCGGATCAGGGGAGATCTCAGCATCCAGAGAAATCAAAAAGGGATATTCCTCTTCCTGGCGGACCCTTAACAGACCCTCTCCGGGATTATAAGCCAGAGGCAGATGCCCCAGATATTCCAGATAGGCACCGGCCTGAACGATGATAGTTCCATTCACTTCCAGTGGTTCCTCAATAGCAGTATGGGAGTGACCTCCCACGATCAAATCAATTCCATCAACTTCCCGGGCCAGATCCCGGTCCTCCTCAAGCCCGGAATGAGTCACTGCAATTACTATATCCGCCCCCTGGCTTCGTAATTTATCAACCTTTTCCCGGGCTATCTGATGCTGATCGGCAAATCTAACTTCTCCCCGATCAGCCATCACATCCACAGCATGTTTGCCAACCAGGCTAAAGAAGCCGGTAGTAAGCCCTGGTGCAGTTTCCCTGATTTCTATCTTTCGGTAAAGTCCTTCAGTATTGAGGGGGTGTTCCTCGGGAGGTACCATGTTAGAGGCCAGCAGGACTGTATTTTGATGAGCTTCAGGATATCCGGCCTGCTGCAGATATTCAACCAGTATTTCGGGACCATAATCAAATTCATGATTGCCTATAATGGCAACATCATAACCGATCTCCTGCAGCAGATTAAGCTCAGCTGCCTGGCTCCTCAGAGCCAGCCAGCCAAAGGGTGAGCCTCCCAGAAAATCACCTGCATTTAAAAGCAGGACCGGTTCCTGCTGTCTTTCTTTCTCAAATCTGATATCCTGAACCGCAGTGGCCAGGCGGGCAAACCCACCCCGGGTGGGATCAAGTCCGGGATTCCCTGTTTCGGGATCATAATCTCCAGCAGGAGAATGTGGTATCAAGGCCGAATGCTCATCATTGGTATGCAGGATCGTAAATTTGATCTCTTCAGTGTCATTTTCCGCAACTGCCAGGCCGGATGAAAGAATCAGCAGGAAAAAAACCAGCAGGAAAATTCCGAGAGCTGTCAGCAAAAATTTTTTGTTAAAATACCTGCTAATATAGCTGTTTGGTGAAAATTTATTAATTCTCTGTTCTCCGCAAATACTCCGGCCTCTTTTTATGAGCATAAAAGTATCCCTTCTTTCACTCTGGTTTTTCATCTCAATAAAATCCGTCAGGGAAGTCAGTCCTTACCGACAACCTTTCCCGACAACCCTCTCTGATAAAAGTTTATCATTAACAGTTTATCATCATCAGTAAAAGATTTATCACCAAACGTCTTGTCAACCTCATAAACCCTATTAATTCTGGAAAAAGTTTAAGGCCGGCGGTAAATTAGTTCGAAACTGGTCTGATGAAAGTTAAAGATCATGAGCAGCAATTGCTAAATCTCATTCAAATACTTATTAACCTCCAGTGCTGCCAGGGCTCCTTCGGCAGTGGCAATGATAATCTGTTTGGCTTCAATATCAGTTACATCGCCAGCAGCCCAGATTCCTCTAACATCTGTTTTATTCTTTTTGTCAATAATAATTTCATCCCGGGAGTTGGTGGCAACCAGATCATAGATAAAGCCGACATTGGGAGTCAATCCGATTTCCACAAAAACTGCCGCTACCTGAATTGTGTTAATTTCTCCGGTATCTTTATCCCTGACTTTGATTTCCTTAACCTGCTCATCTCCTAAAATTTCCTTGACCCTGCAGGAGTAAAATACCTTGATACTGTCACGGGACAGCACCTGTTCCTGAAGCACATTATCACCCTGGAGGTGATCATTGGTCTCAATCAGACTAACCTGGCAGTCCAGTTTGGCCAAATCCAGGGCAGCCTCCAGACCGGAGTTTCCTCCTCCCACCACCGCCACATCTTCTCCGGCATAGAGGAAACCATCACAGATAGCACAGTAGTAGACCCCGCTGTTTTTGAATTTATTTTCTCCGGGAACACCCAGTTCTCTTTTTTTGGTTCCACTGGCAACAATCAGAGATTTAGCTCTAACAGTTCTGTCATCGGCCAGCTTAAGCTTAAATATATTTTTAGCGTTGACATTAGCTTCTTCTTTCTCCCAACCTTGATCAACTTCATTGCCTTTTTCTTTCTCACCTGTTTTTTTGCCTGCTTTCTCATCAACCTGCTGTCCTGCTTCAACCACCTTCTCATCAGCACAGACAATATCAACCACCTTTTCTCCCAGCTCGGCCCTCACCTCATATTTATCCATATGATCCCAGAAGGACTTGATCAGAGTCTGGCCGTCAGTATCGGGTATGCCGATATAGTTATCAATCATGTCGGTTTCAATTACCTGGCCTCCAATGGCCACCGCCAGAACCAGGACTTTAAGGCCCTTTCTGGCAGCATAAATTGCCGCAGACAGTCCCGCCGGTCCGGCCCCGATAATAATCACATCCCATAACTCCTCATGAAAGTCCGACTCTGCCATCCCCCAGATCTCCTGCATCTCATCTGAACTCTTCAACTTAATCAGTTCATCATAGCCGCCAATATTTTCACCATCAATAAATATTTGAGGAACTGTCTTCTCTCCCCCGGACCTTTCCTGCATTTCCTGCTTGTTTTTTTCATCAGCTATATCATATTCTTCATAGCTCAGATCCTTACTTTTAAAGAAGGCCTTGGTTCTTCGGCAGTAGGGACACCACTCCAGGGTGTAAATTTCGATTTTAGGCTGAGCCATACTTTTCTCCCTCCCGAATTTAATATTTGCTCCAGCGATTTAAAAGAACTCTGCTGGTAGCTTTTGGGCAAAGCTTTTCCTGCTAAAATTTCCCGGGCTTACTGATTGGGTGATTGGCTGAACTATCCTGCAGCTATAATCCCTCGCTTTCCAGGATCTCCTGAGCCTGCTGCTGAGCCTGATCCAGAGCTTCCTGAGGCTCAATCTCTCCCAGCAGGGCTTCATGCATCAGCGGGGTAAAAATATTATCTCTAAACTCAGAGTACCAGGTGAGATAGGTGCTGGGGCGGAAACCGGCATATTCCATCTGCTCCCCGAAAATCTCAATCAGAGCATAGTACTCCACGGTAAACTCCGGATGATCGTCATAGAGCTCGGCAAAAGCTGCCGCACTGCCGTGCTGGCTGGTTAAAAGGCCCCGGGCTGCTTCCTCCCCGGTGAGATAGGCCATCAATTTGAAGGCCCATTCAGGAGAGCGGGTGGTGGGTGAAATCCCAAAACCATTGGGACCCAGCACAGTATAACTTTCCCTTTCAATGCCCGGAATCAGGGCAACTCCTACCTCATCTGCAATTTCCGACATCTCGGAATTGACGGTAAAAGGATAGATAAAACTCCAGTT
>SLJX01000111.1 GCA_007134885.1 Halanaerobiaceae bacterium | reverse complement strand
AGAGAATGGGTGATATTCTGGGTCAGTATTATCTGGTTAACTCCGGCAGCACTAAAAAAGTTAGCCAATAGTTCCCTGGCCTCAAGAATAATCCGACCAGCAGTGAGAGAGCGGCTGTGACCTCCCCGGCCGGGATTGGCACCTATATTTTCCATAAAATTGCACATTGCCTGCACCACACCCTCTGGTTTAGGAAAGGAAGTGGCAGCATTATCTAGATAAATGTTTTTCATTATTTCTTTTCCCCCTGAACTTGAGGCAATTATAAGATTAAAAGTCCCCGCTGGTTTATAAGCTGTTTATTCTGTTTATGCTGTTAATACTGCTTATTCTATTTATATTGATTATTTTGTTTATGTTGTTTATACTGCTTAGGCTGGGGATATTTTCCTTAATGTTTATGGTCATTATAACCCGGCAACCTATAATCTGCAAGATAATAATGCTTTATTATAAATATTATTCATTTGTTAGATAATTTTTATTGATTAATTCTAGCTATTGTGTTAGCATACACAAAGTGTTTTCTCAAAGGTTCTGGCACGTAAACCAGCTTCAATTTCCTATTAAAACCAGCTTCAACTTCCTATAATGTAATCATCAATATACTGCCGGATAAATTTTCTAGAAAATATAGTATATTCCCGCTGATTGTGATAAAATTGATTTGATCGGATATCAGCTCTGGCTGAAGATTTGTACTGATTTTTCCCCGGTGTTTAGTGTTTCCCGGCATGCCAGCCATCATTCAACAGCCAGTCTGCAATCTGTAAATTGCAGCTGAATTATCAACCTGCCAGGGATAAGCAAGAGCAAAAACAACAAATCAAAGGTAAAAATAACAAAAAACAACAAAGAAGATCAAAAACAAATAAAGGACAGGAGGTGAAACCGGGCTATGAAACCGCTATTAAAAATTGCCTTTCTCCTGATTTTTCTGGTATCTTTCATCAAAGCCTGGTTTTTCAGTAAAACAAAAATCGAATTTGGCACAAATAGAAATTACAAAAAAACCTATAAGATTTTTTAGGTATTAATTTTTTTATCTCGAATTTTTATTTTTGGGCTATTTTACTCCTGATATCATCATCGGCTCTTCTCATGTTCTACTGGTACTGTTCCTTTGGTATTGTTCCGGCGGTAAAAAGCAGCTAAGCCCATATTATTTTATATATACTTATATAACGAAAATTTAAAAGGATTAAATTAATATCTTTTAATGTATACTTTTTCAGAGATTTAACTTAGACCAAATTTTTAATAGTAACCAAAAGTTTACAAGAAGATCCCCATCTTTAACTTTACTGAGACTCCTCCCGGGGATGAACTGGTCGAGGAGCAAGATAGGAAGCTAACATGGCCAGCAGGGGAAATATCAGGGTCAGACCCAGAATCAGGCTGAAGCTGCCAGTCAGGTCAAAGGCCAGCCCGAAGGGCAGGGGGCCCAGGGCAGAGCCAATCACCATGGCTGTCATGGCCGAGCCCCGGATGCTGCCCAGATGCTCTTTTCCGAAATAATTAGGCCAGACTACGGCATTACTGATGAATTCAAACCCCATAAAGATTCCATAGATCCCTGCATAGAGAAACAGCGTTCCAGTATGGCGGGTGACCATCAGCAGTACTATTGCCAGGGTCATCAGGATATAATTGCCGGCCTTGACAAGATGGAGCGGGAACCGGTCGAAAATTCTTCCAGCCAGTAGAGAAAAGGGAAACTGCAGTAGGGGTCTAAAACCCAGCAGAACAGCTGCCAGGCCGGGAGTGTGGCCCTTTTCCATAATAATTGACACCAGATGAAAGGTAATCCCGGTTCCCACCATAGCATTCATGCCGGCACAGTAAAGCATCAGCCAGTAGGCCCGGGTCCGGCGGGCTTCTTCCAGGGTCCAGGAAACCGGACTGACTTCAACCGAAGGAGTGGAAAATAGCCCTTCGTTTCCATTTTCCTGGGCTTCAGCAAACTTCTGCCGGTAGGCCCGACCATCTATTTTTTCTCCAATATCCTCAGGCTTATCCCTGATTAAAAACCAGCCGGTTGTGGCCATAACCACTGACAGCATCAGGGCCCAGAATCTCCAGGCCAGCGGTGCGCTGTAATTTTGAATCAGATAATTATTAATCAGGGGAATGGCAGCTGCCCCCAAAATCCCGCCCAGCACCGTCAGGCTTAGGGCAAAACCCCTCCTTTTTTCAAACCAGAGAGGTGGCAAGGTCTGCCCCAGCATACTCATGGAACCCTGACCGCTCAAGCGCAGAAAGAAAAAGCCGATGACCAGCATCAGAGGATTAACCACAAAACTCATCCAGAGGCAGACCAGAGCAAAAACAATCGCCACCACAGTTGCCATCCGTCGATGGCCGTAGATATCAATCAGCCGACCAACCCGGGAAAGGGTCAGTCCGGAAATTAAGGTGGCCCCGGAATATAGTCCGGAAACCAGAGAATGGCTCCAGCCAAAGCTCTCAATATAGTAATTTATGAAAACTGATATGGAATAAGTCTGTCCCGGACCGGAGAAAAAAAATGCCAATCCGGAAAGCGCCACTATTATCCAGCCATAATAAAAAGAAACAGAGATGGGCTCCTGACTCTGCTGCGGCCTCTGTTCCCGGAAATTTTTATTTTTCATTTATTTCACCTCAAGCTATTTATTTGCGACAGCAGTCCAGCAAATTTAATCACTTTAATTTAAAATATAACTATTAAATCTATTCAGCTTTTATGTAGTAATAACAGACTTGGGTATTATAACTTTTCACCTGGGTATTATAACATCTTATAACTTACTCTCGGTGTATTATAACTTACTACCGAAATTTTTTCAATCAAATTTACCTCCAGACCGGGGGATAATATTCTCCGCACTGTAATCTGCCCGAATTTATTTCAGAGGGCAAAAGTGTTTTTGCTGACAAAGTTCTTTACCAGCAAAGATTGCTGCATTATCAAAACCGCTGCACCATAAAAGCTTGCTGCCAATCGAAAATATAAAAAACAAACACAATTTTACTATATCTTAGGTTTGCTCTGCCAGGACTAATATATTATAATTACGATTGTAAGATATATGATTTAAATAAAGAAATTACTGTTTGCACTGCATAAAAGTCATCTCACTGCAAAATCAGCTGCAAATTTAGTTAAAACCACCGTTTTCCCCTTAGCATTAAAAAATAGCTATTAGAATCTGGTTTGCCCCTTTGCCCCCACTAAATAGAGAGGAGCCAGTTTTTTAACTAATTCATTTTAATAAAAAAGACCATATTTATAAAAAAGAACCATATTAAAAAATTGATGATATCGACTTCTTGCAGCAATCATAAATGGTTTCACTGCGAAAAGTCATTTTCCTGGAATTTTTTTGACAGGATCCTTTGCTTGCTAAGGATTACAGTTTCGAAATTTAACGATATCGACTTCTTGCAGTATTTATAGCTAAATTAAAAATAGCTTTATTCAAAGGAGGCTGGTTAATCATGGCCAGGTTAAGAAAAAGCAAAAAAGCAAAAGTCAAAAATGCAAAAGAAAAAGGTAAAAAGAAGAAAAAAGAAAAAAAGCCTTTAACAGCTTATTTCTGCATGGAATACGGTCTGGATGAGGAAATGCCCATTTACGCTGGAGGACTGGGAATCCTGGCTGGAGATGTGCTCAAGGCTGCCCGGGATAATGACTATCCCCTGGTAGGGGTGGGCCTGCTCTGGCGCCAGGGCTACACCAGGCAGTCAATTGGAAAGGATGGCCGGCCCTACGATGCCTATCCCCGCAATGATCATCTTTACGATCTGGTCGAAGATACCGGCGTGCAGGTCACTGTAAAGATCCGGGAAGAAGAAGTTATCTGCCGGGTATATAAGGTTGATCGCTATGACAATGCCGAGCTCTATCTTCTCGATACCAATCACCCCGAAAACGGGCCTGTGGAAAAATGGATTACCGGGCAGCTCTACGGCTGGTTTAATGAGGAAAGAATTGCCCAGGAAATTGTGCTGGGAATTGGAGGTGTCCGCGCTCTTAAGGAGCTGGGGCTGGATGTTGATGTTTATCATTTTAATGAAGGGCATGCCGCCCTGGCCGGCGCCGAGCTGATTAAAGAGAAAATGCAGCGGGGCCTGAACTTTGAGAAGGCCCTAAAAAGAACCCGCCAGCAGGTAGTTTTCACCACCCATACCCCGGTTGAACAGGGTAATGAAGAGCACAGCCTGAAGACCCTGGAATACATGGGAGCTTTCAACGGACTTAACCTCAATCAGATGGTTCAAATCGGGGGCGCCCCTTTTAACATGACAGTGGCCGGTCTCAGACTGGCTTCGGTGGCCAACGGAGTTTCTCAGCTTCACGGTAAGACGGCCAATAAAATGTGGAAAGATGTCCGGGACAGAGCTCCCATCAGAGCCATCACCAACGGAGTTCATCAGCCAACCTGGGTTGACAGCCGGATAATTAAAGCCTATCAGCAGGATGAAGACCTCTGGCCAGTTCACCAGGAACTCAAAGAGGAATTGATAGATTTTGTGGCCGGTAAAACCGGGAAAGAACCCAGCAAAAATAAGCTCTTAATCGGCTTTGCCCGGCGGGCCGCCCCCTACAAGCGAGCTCCTTTGATCTTTACCCAGCCTAAGAAAATTGCTTCCTACCTGGAGAATGGTAAAATCCAGATCATCTACTCCGGCAAGGCCCATCCCTTTGATGATAAGGGTAAGGAAATTGTGGAAACCCTGGTGGAAATGGAAGAAAGGTATCCCGAAGCTGTGGTCTTCCTGGAAAACTATGATATGGAGATCGGCCGAATGTTGACCCGGGGAGTCGACGTCTGGCTCAATAATCCCCGCCGCCCCAAGGAAGCCAGCGGTACCTCCGGCATGAAGTCTGCCATGAATGGAATTCCCAACCTCAGTATTCTCGATGGCTGGTGGCCAGAAGCCTGCCAGCACGGTTATAACGGCTGGCAGTT
>SLJX01000058.1 GCA_007134885.1 Halanaerobiaceae bacterium | reverse complement strand
TTAATTAACTTGAAAAATAGTAAGTAAATGTAAATAATTTGCTTCTTGCTGTGTTCTTGTTGTGTTTCTTTTATAGAAAGGGGTTTAACTTGTTATTAAATGGTATAGAATGGGGTTTAACTTATTATAAAAAGGGGTTTAACTTATAATTACGCCTAAATACTTCCAGCTAATTGTTGTGCTCCGAAGGAGCATTCAAAAAAAGCATCCGAAGGAGCAGGGGAATTTAACTTAGAAATAACAGGTAAATTTTTATGTCCTGTTGAGGCTCAAGGAAGCATAAGGTTTGCTTGATATAAATTTTTTATAAATGTTTTCACTGCGAAAAGTCATTTTTCTGAAATTTATTTGACAGGATCCTTGGCATAATAGGGATTATAGTTTCAAAATTTAATGATATCGACTTTATTCAGTGCAATCATAAATAGTGCTTTTTCAATACCTGCCGGAATAAAATCTATATTTCCCCCAATTCCAGTTTAATTCTCTGCTCTATCATTGTCTCCAGCCCTTAAAGTCTCCAGCCCTATAATTTCAAAAATTCCGCTCAGCGGGCCAGAAAGTCCTGGTCAGCAGCATAATCAATCTGCATCACTTCCCTGACCCGGTCCAGGGTCTCCTCACCCTCCTGCCGGGCCCTTTCAACCCCGGATATCAGAATTTCTTTAATCAGTTCCGGCCTTTCCTGATAATAGCTCCTTCTCTCCCGCATCGGTGCCAGAAAACTGTTAATCCTTTCAGCCAGAATCCCTTTACATTCTACACAGCCAATGGTTCCCTGGCGGCACTGCTCGGCAATCTCAGCTTCCTCTTCCGGGTTAAAGACCTTATGATAATCATAAACGGTACAGACCTCGGGATTCCCGGGATCGTCCTTCCTGATCCGCCGGGGATCAGTAACCGCCTTATTAATCTTCTGCCCGACCGCCTCTTCATCATCAGCCAGATAGATGGCGTTGTTCAAACTCTTGCTCATCTTGGATTTGCCATCCAGTCCCACCAGCCTGGGAACCTCACTAATTTTGGCCTCCGGCACCGGAAACACCTCACCATAGAGGTTGTTAAATTTACGCACAATCCTTCGGGTCTGCTCGATATGAGGCAGCTGATCCTCACCCACCGGCACCAGATGAGCCCGGCAGAAGGTAATATCAGCGGCCTGACTTACGGGATAACCCAGAAAACCATAGGTCATCTCCTGATAATCATACTGCTCGGCTTCCGATTTTATGGTGGGATTCTTCTCCAGCTGATTAACCGTCACCAGCATGGAATAAAAAATGGTCAGTTCCGCAATCTGCGGCACCAGCGACTGCACAAAAATGGTGACCTTCTCAGGATCAATCCCGGCTGCCAGGTAATCCAGCGTCACCTGTCTGACATCCCGCTTGAGCTTCTCCGGCTGGTCAAAATTGGTGGTCAGTGCCTGGACATCAGCAATTATAATAAAGGTATCATATTCATCCTGCAGCCTAATCCTGTTCTCCAGGCTGCCAACATAATGACCCAGATGCAGCTTGCCGGTAGGCCTGTCTCCAGTTAAAATTCTCTTCTGCTTTAACATCAAATCACCTCTTCATTAAAGTTCGAAAAACACTTTCTTTAAAGCTTGATTGCCTCAAAATATTGCTATATATTACCTGCAAATCCTTAGCGAGCCAGAACAGGGTACCAGAACAGGGCACCGAAACACTCCGGATCGCACCGGTTTTGCTTGCTGATTCATCTTTTATTAATCCGGTTAACATCAAAATTTTTCCGGCTCATTTCTATATAAAATTTCAAATTCCACTAATTCATTATTATAAAGTATATCATTAATACTGCTTTGCGACAACTCTCATGCTGCAGTGCTTATACCAAATGTCCTATCGTTTATAGAAATTTCTACCTAAGCTGCACCAACCACAAATTGCTGCCCTGCATAAAGTCGATATTATCAAAATTTCTAAATTATAATCCCCGTCATATCAATCATCCTGTCAATCAAATTGCCAGTAAAATTACTTTTTGCAGCGGAGCCATCTCAATATTAATTTTGTAAGCTTATTACAAAGATTATAATTTTTAACTTATTGTAAAATAATAATCTTAGGTAAGATGTTTTATTAATTTCAAGCTGGTTCCTTGTCAATCAGGAAACTATCTGATATAATTGCTATTAGTTAAAGTTATTATTTTTGTTGATTATTAACAGCAAGGGGGGAAATTATGAGCAAAAAAACCAGAATGACAAAACAGCGGAAAGCAATCCTGGAGGTTTTAAAAGATACCAATATTCATCCCACTGCTGACTGGATCTATGAACAGGTTAAAGAAGAAATTCCTAATATAAGTCTGGGCACCATTTACCGCAATCTCAATGTGCTGGCCGAAATAGGAGAAATCATGATTCTGGATTATGGCAGCACCTACAGCAGATTTGACGGTGTCCCGGAAAACCACTATCATTTTCAGTGCTCAGAATGCGAGGGAGTCTTTGATCTGGATGTCTCCCACAAGGAAGATCTCAATCAGCTGGTTGAAGAGAAAACAGAGTTTGCAGTCGAAGATCATCGCCTGGAATTCTACGGTTACTGCCCTAACTGCCAGTAATTAAAACCGCCAGAAAACTGCTAAAAATCAATGATAAATATATGAAAGTTGTCTAAATATCTATTTTGTTATATCTTTTGGCTTATTTAAATTTTCTTGTTGCTAATTTAATACTGAATAGTTATCTGTGCTGGCTCGATCTTGTTGTCAGGACTGGAAGAGATAAAAAAACTTTAACAATAATGTTTTGTTCGCCTGCAGCTACCTGAGCAACATACAATTTGATAAGAGCTTATCTTTTATTACTTGCTATTCACCTAATAGCTGCCCATCTAAATAAAAAACTCCCACTCCAAATATATATTATATTTAGACATTATATTTAAAATCGTGGTTAAAAAGTCAGCTCAGAAAACAGATATTTTGTTTGTTCAATGATAAAGCAGATTTTTAAAATCAAACCAGATAATTGATTTAGTCCGGAAACCCCGACCCGATCAGATTAAAACATTAATCCAGTAACTATCTTGATATTGTTGTAACTATCTTGATATTGTTATTGAATTTGTTAACTTCAACAGACTGCTGAATAGATTTAACAGCCGTATTTAGAACTAATGATAGCTTAAAGGCCCAATCACAATATATAGAAAAATATAGAAAAGAAATATAAAAGCAATAATAAAAGAAGAATATAGGCAAAAACCATTTATATCATGATAGTACTGGATATATTCGATATCATCAAAATTTTAAATTTTAATTCCCGTCATATCAGTTATCCTATCAATCATATTGCCTGTAAAATGACTTTTCGCAGCGGATCCATATCATTTAAAATTAATAATAAACAGAAGCCCTGACAGACTCCCCTAATTGTTGTAAACTCCGGGGAGTTTTTATTTTTCAAACAAAAACTGAAAAATAGAAAAACTTATTTCAAAAAAATACCAGAAGTAAAAATTATCAGGGGCCATCTTTCCAGGCCTTTTGACAGGCTTCCTTTGCCAGTTGGTCAGCTCTGCTATTCATTTTATCTCCGCTGTGCCCCTTAACTTTGGTGAGCTCAATCCGATATTTCTTCTGAAGTTCGGCAATTCTCTTCCATAAATCCTGATTCTTCACAGGTTTGCCCGCAGAAGTTATCCAGCCATTATTTTTCCAGTTTTCCAGCCATTCCTCCATTCCACGCAGCACATAACTGGAATCAGTATAAATCCTTACTTTGCTGCCAGCATTCAGGCTTTCCAGCCCCTCAATAACTGCCAGCAGTTCCATCCGGTTATTGGTGGTCTCCTCTCTACTCCCGGAAATTTCCTCCAGCACCTCACCATTCTCCAGCACAATAGCTGCATACCCTCCGGGACCGGGATTTCCCCGACAAGCACCATCGCTGTATATCTCATAAATCCTATCCCGACTTAAAGCAAACACCGAATAGTAGGCCCCATTACCTTTAGCAAAAACATCAATTAAACTCAATCCTGGCTCCTGAAAATCCTTTTTCTCCAGAGCCATTTCTTTTCCGGCAGGCTCCTCAAAATCAGACTTATCTAAACCTGAATTCTCCAAATCAGAGTTCTTATAACCAGGGTGCCTTGAGTCATGTTTACCTGGCTTAAAATTCTTAATTCCTGACTTTCCCAGGCCCATTTCTTCCAGTGAATTTTTCGTTCTAACCACAATTTCTTCCCCTTTTATCCCTGATCTCATCTCTCTTTTCCAGTTCCCCTCACCTCCGACAACCTCACCGTCTTTCTCTCCAGAAAAAATCAACTCTTCACCTGCTGCTTTGGGACCGGCCTCAAGCACAACGGGAACAATAACCAGACCTTCAACAGGACTGCCAGCTTCATCCTCAAGCCCAATCAACAGCAAGAGAGAAGCTCCCCCAGCCAGGCTGCTTTTTTCAGCCTTAACTTCAGCCATAATTTTCCTCTTAAATTTAAAATTTTTAGCAGCACGCACAACCAGCCAATTATCTGAGGCTTTAAAGAGCTCACCCCTGGAAATCATCCTTATCATAAGACCCGGCACCTCCAATCCAATACCCGAATTTTATCTCAATTTCATAAAAAAAACAGAAAAAAACAGAATTAAAATGCAATAATCTCACTTTTGCATCCCAAGCAGTAATCATTACCATCAAACCCAAACATCAATCCCAAATTTTTTCCTCCAATCATCAAACCTACCCCTCAATCCAAACTTATTCCTCAATCTCAACTTACCTAAACCCTAACTAACCTAAACCCTAACTAACCTAAACCCAAACATACTTCTCAACCCAAACTTACTTCTCAACCCAAACTTACTTTTCAACTATCAATAATTCCTATCAATTTTTTCCTCAATATCCCTGTCCTTCTCACCGGAACGGGCTGTCGTTGCTCTGCCCTCCATCCCGGCCAGGTAGGCCCGGTAAGTCGGATATGCCAGTTCCAGCTCCTCAT
>SLJX01000085.1 GCA_007134885.1 Halanaerobiaceae bacterium | reverse complement strand
TTTTTTTTTTAATATTTTATTCTGTTAATTTTATGGGGGTGAGGATAAATGGCCACGAAAAAGGGTGTTGGTAGTTCTAAAAATGGTAGAGATAGCATATCAAAACGACTGGGAGCCAAGGAATTTGACGGCGAATACGTGACAGCCGGAAGTATTCTTGTCCGCCAGCGGGGAACAAAATTCCATCCCGGTTTCAATGTTGGCCGGGGCAGCGATGATACCCTCTTTGCAAAGGTTGACGGGTTTGTCAGTTACGAGAGAGCCGGAAAGAGCAAAAGAAAAATCAGTGTATACACCCCGGAGCATCTGGAAACTCTGGCACCTGCTCAGTAAATTGGAGTTTTTGCCTCCCTCAGTTTTGCGACTGGGGGATTTTTTATTTTCAGAACCATTATTTTTTCCGGTCCTGCTTGCCAGGTCGGCTTTTAAAATCCCGGTTTAATTTTCTGGAGTGATTTTCCATGTTTGTCGATGAAATTGAAATTCTGGTCAAAGGCGGCAGCGGAGGACGAGGAGCTGTCAGCTTTAGAAGTGAAAAATATGAAGCCAGAGGTGGTCCCGATGGCGGTGATGGAGGTGATGGGGGCAGTGTCATTCTCGAAGTTGACCCCGGTCTTAATACCTTGAGCCATCTGAGATACAAAAACGAATATCGAGCTGAAGATGGTCGTCCCGGCCGGGAGAAAAATCAGCACGGTCGTTCCGGTCAGGACAAAATTATTAAGGTTCCTCCCGGTACGGTTGTTTATGATGAAAAGGGAAGCCAGCTGGCTGATCTGACGGAAGAGGGCGACAGCTGCCAGGTAGCCCGGGGAGGAGAGGGGGGAAGGGGCAATGCCCGCTTTGCCTCGCCCACCAGGCAGGCTCCCCGCTTTGCAGAAGAGGGGGAGAGCGGCCGGATACGCCAGCTTAACCTGGAACTTAAGCTGCTGGCTGATGTTGGGCTGGTTGGCTATCCCAATGTAGGTAAATCAACCTTGATCTCCCGGGTTTCAGCAGCCCGACCTAAAATTGCCGGTTATCATTTTACCACCCTGAAACCCAATCTGGGAGTGGTGGAATATGATGACTACCGCTCCTATGTAATGGCCGATATCCCTGGCTTAATTTCCGGGGCTCATCAAGGTGAAGGCCTGGGGGATGAGTTCCTCCGGCATCTGGAGCGGACCCGCTTTCTGGTTCACATGCTGGATGTTTCTGGCTCCGAAGGTCGGGATCCCCGGGATGATTTTGAGGTAATCAATCAGGAACTGGAAAAATTCAGCCCGCGGCTGACCAACCTACCTCAGCTGATTGCCCTGAATAAGATTGATTTAACCGGGGCCAAGGAAAAATCAGTTGAGATCATGAATTATTTCCAGGAGCGGGATTATCGCTGTTTTCCAATTTCGGCAGTAACTGGAGAAGGCGTCCAGGTTCTCAAAAAAGAAATAGGCCGTCTGCTGGATAAAATTTCACTGGAGGAAGAATTTGCCCCTGCTGCCGGTACTGCTGAAACTGACACAGAATCAGAGGATGAGGTAGTTATCAGGCCAGACTTTGCTGATCGAGAACCTGAAATTAAAATCATGAGACTCACCAGCGGGGAGTATGTAGTACGGGGCAGTTTGGTTGATAAACTGGCCGAGAAGACCGACTTTTCCAGTGATGAAGCAGTGGAAAGACTGGTTGATATTTTGCGCCGGGAAGGACTCTATCGAAAGCTAAAAAAATCTGGAGTCAAAGAAGGCGATACTGTTATCATTGGCGACCTGGAATTTGATTATCTGGAGTAATTGCAGTAAATTATCTTGGCTCATTTAAATTTCCTTGTTGCTAATGTAATGCTGGACAATTATCTGTGCTGACTTGATTTTGTTGTCAGGACTGGAGGGGAGAATAATATTTTAACAATAACGTTTTGTTTGCCCAAAACTGCCTGAACAACATGCTATTTGATAAGAGCTATTATTTTTAACAGGGCTTTATCAGGACTATTTTGGTTCTGTTCTAAAAAACACTCATTATTTAGATCTGAGCACCTTAAAAATTACCGTTCTATTTTCATCTATTGCTGTGTTCTGAAGGGCCATGGGGCTTTACCTGGATAGTCTTTATCACTAGGATTTATTATAATCATATTTTAGCAGCTGATGCCGGAGTGATTTCGGCTGGCATTTGAGCCAGCAATTGAAACTTTTTAAACCGCCCTCAGCCCGATAAAAATTGCAGAAAAATGAGCAGAGAAGGCGTAAAATAAAATATCGGATATATAAAGTTATTTTCAGGAGGTGAAATTTATGTCTTTAACAGGAAAAGAAAGAAGTTATCTCAGAGCAGAAGCCAATTCTCTCAGTCCCATAACCCAGATCGGTAAGGAGGGCCTTACCACTGGAGTGGTCTCTCAGGTTGAAGAATGTCTGGAAG
The DNA here is from genome assembly GCA_007134885.1 of Halanaerobiaceae bacterium. Classification (GTDB taxonomy): domain Bacteria; phylum Bacillota; class Halanaerobiia; order Halanaerobiales; family Halarsenatibacteraceae; genus T1SED10-84. The sequence continues at coordinate 2,604 of SLJX01000085.1, read as the reverse complement.
ATCATGAATTAATTAAAATAAAGATTAATGACAACAATGAATTATCGGCCCGGGAGGCAGCCAGCAGACTGGCCGGAGCAACCGATTCCAGTATTGTCCAGGTCATAGGCAGTGTCCTGATTCTCTACCGGAAAAACCCTGAAATTGCCGATTATAACCTGCCGGACTAAGCAGGAATACAGCTTTCGAATAAGAACTATAATAAGAACTACTATAATAATAACTATAAAGATAAGCAATTTTTTCTTAATCTTAGGGTTTTTTTGGTTTAGCATTGCTGAAAAACTAAAAATCCATAAAATCAAAAGGGAGTGGCTAAATTGTCAGTAAAAATTGTTACCGACAGCTGTTCTGACCTTCCGGAAGAAATCAGACAAAAGTATAATATCAAAATGCTGCCTACCCCTGTTCAAATTGGGGATGAGCAGCACTATGACCGTGAGACCATCTCAACCCAGGAGTTTTACCTGAAACTGGAAGAAGGCTACATGCCCACAACCTCACAGATTGCCCCGGCAGCTTTTGAGGAGGCCTTTCGTCAGGAACTGGAAAAAGGTAATAAGGTGCTGGCAATTTGTTTTTCCGGGGGATTGAGCGGCATTTACCAGTCAGCTGTGCTGGCTGCCCGCAGTATCGGCAGTGAAGATATCAGGGTAATTGATTCCCGCTGCTGCACCATCGGCCTCAGCCTGGTTTTAGAAGAAGCCGCCTGCGCTTTGGAGAATGGCAGCACACTTGATAATACCCGGGATTTAATTTTCGAGCGCTGCCGCTACATGGAGCATATTTTTTCAGTGGGCTCGGTGGAAATGTTGAAAAAAGGCGGCCGGATTTCCGGCGGCAAAGCTCTGCTGGCGAATGTCCTCAATATCAAGCCCATCCTTCATTTTGAAGATGGTAAAATTGTAGCTTTTTCTAAAGCCCGGGGTCAGAAAAGAATGCTGAATGCCCTGCTTGAAGAGATGGAAAAGCGGGCAGAAAACCTTGATTCTCAGAGAGTGGGAATGGCTCATTCCGCCAGCCCCGAGCTGGCAGAGAGAATGCAGCAGAAAATTACTGATAAATTTGGCACCGAAGATTTTCTGGTGGGAGAGCTGGGCGCGGCTATTGGCTCTCATGTAGGCAAAGGAACAATTGCCATCTTCTTTCAGGGCCAGCAGGAGGTAAATCAGCCCATCCAGGCCGAGATTTAAATTACAGCACCATTTTTCTAGCTGAAACATTTCTGGAGATACAACCTGGGGGATACATAAATTATTGGTATATCATAATCAGTGGTATGCCAGGAGACAGCGAGAATAATTGTCCGCATAAAATCTGAAATTTTATAAAAATTCAGCAACCAGCGACAAAAGCAGCAAGAAGCAGCTATAAAAAGCAGTAATAACCAGTGATAAAAGCAGCAAGAAAAGGCCGGAGGGAATATATATGGTTGTTTTGGAAATGAAGGATATTAAAAAATCATTTGGTATCGAAGATGTCCTTACCTCCTTTAATTTAAATCTTCAGGAAGGCGAAAGAATTGGCTTGATCGGGGCCAACGGCAGTGGCAAGACCACGGTTTTTAATATTATTGCCGGACGGGAAGAGTCTGACTCCGGTGAAATATTTCTCCAGCGGGGCTGTGCGGTGGGACTGCTGGATCAAAGCCATAATTTTCCCCCTTCCCGGACCATCCTGGAAGAATGCCGGACTGTTTTTGCCCGGGAGATTGACCTGCAGCAGCAGCTGCGCAGGCTGGAGGAAAAAATAGCAGCCCGGGGAGAAAAAGCTTCTCAAGATTCTGATCCTCAGGACAGCGAACTGGCATCTCTTCTAAAAAAATACAACCGCCTGCAGGAAAAATTTTCCCATACAGCAGGCTACAGCTATGAAAGCAAAATTCGCAAAGTAGCCACCGGCCTGGGTTTTTCTCCTGCAGAGCTTTCCCAAAAAATCTCTCTCTTAAGCGGAGGAGAAAAAACCAGAGTAGGATTGATCAAACTTTTGTTGGAAGAACCGGATCTTCTGCTGCTGGATGAACCCACCAATCACCTGGATATCGAAGCCGTAGAATGGCTGGAGTCCTACCTTCAGAACTACCAGGGTGCTGTTATCATTATTTCTCATGACCGCTATTTCCTGGACCGAACCATCAGTCGGCTGGTGGAGATAAAACAGGGCCGAAATGAAGATTATTCAGGCAATTACAGCTATTATCTGGAAGAAAGAGAAAGGCGCTTTCAGCAGAGGCTCAAGGAATATCAGGAGCAGCAGAAGAAAATCATTCAGCTTAAGGAACAGATTGAGCAGTATAGAGTCTGGGGCCGGAGTGGTGATAATGAAAAATTTTTTAAAAAAGCCAAGGAGCTGGAAAAGCGGCTGGAGAAAATCGATAAAATTCCTAAACCCACGCGCCGGGACAGGGTCAAATTCGATCTGGAAGCAGGCTCCCGGATAGGCCATGAAGTTCTCCAGATTGAGGACCTGGATTTCTCCTATCAGAATAACACTTTATTTCACCAGGCCAGTTTAAATATTTATGGTGGAGATAAGGTAGCCCTGATTGGCCCTAATGGTTCTGGCAAGACCACCCTTCTGCATCTGATTCGGGATCAACTGGAT
>SLJX01000198.1 GCA_007134885.1 Halanaerobiaceae bacterium | reverse complement strand
TACGATTATATACTATAATAGAAAATAATATATTTTTGCAAAAAAATATCAGTCAGGAGCAGGATATTCAGGATAAATATATAATTAATTAAACAGAAAAATTTATTTATTCAAAGGGGAGGTTTTAAAATGGCAAAAGTAGCAAGAGAAATGGTGGAAAAAGCTGGTGTTGATGTTGACGTACTGCTGGATCTGCTAATTAAAAATGCTTCGGCAGAACTTACCACCTTTTATTATTACACCTCACTGAGAGTTAACCTGATTGGTATGGAAGGCGAGGGCATTAAGGAGATTGCGGAGGCAGCGAGAATAGAGGATAGGAATCACTTTGAAGCCCTGATACCCCGAATTTATGAACTGGGCGGCAAGATTCCCAATGACCTCAAGGAATTTCACGATATCTCAGCCTGTCCCCCGGCTAAACTGCCGGAATCAACCAATGATGCCCGGGAGATTTTGAAGGTGCTGGTGGAAGCAGAACGTTGTGCAGTCAGAGGTTATACTGAGATATGTAATCTGACCGCCGGCAAGGATCACCGCACTTATGACCTGGCTCTTTCTATTCTCCACGAAGAAGTCGAGCATGAATCCTGGTTCTCTGAATTTCTGGGAGAAGGGCCTTCGGGACACTTTATGCGCCGCGGTGAGACCTCACCTCATGTCCGCAAGTTCCTCCATGAATCCAATTAAAGCCGTAGTTTTTAAAGGGAAAGGTGTTCTCTAAAAAGAATTATAGATGAATAAAAGAAGAGCGGCTTTCAAAGGCCGCTCTTATTCTATCAAAAATATATCTTTATCTAAAGATGCAAGCAGGTGAGAAGTTATTCTTAAGATTTTTTAAAGTTTACCTGAGAAGAAAATAATAGATTTAGTCCACTATGAGATCTGAGATAATTTCTTCAGTTTCAGCACTGGCCACCTGCATGGTTTCGTTGATCTGGCCTCCAAAAGCTCTGGCTACCAGACTGGAATTCATTCTGGCAATATAAGTATTGCCGTTACTCTTTTCGTAGATAGCTATTCTACAGGGCATCATGGGACTTACAATTCTTTCATCATCAAGTTCCAGTATTTCAGCTGAATATTCTGCCGAACAGAGATCAAAAACCTTTACCGGGTTCACCTCAAAACCATGGCCAGCCTTGACTTCCTGCATATCGGTTTCATTCAAAACACCCCAGCCGCCCTCTTCTACTGCCAGATAAAATTCTTCCACTGTTTCTTCAAAACCATATCTGCTTTCGTCTTCTAACATCATTAAATCATCAGCGATCATAAACATTGCTCCACCAGCTATTAAAGCACCGATTAGACCTGCTGCAATAATTTTTGCCATTGTTATTACCTCCTGATATTTTTTTCAGACCAAACTTTAAACAGCTAATTAACTTCTATTACTATTATAATTAATGGCATCTATCAGGTCAGTGACTATGTCACGTTACAGGCAGGTAAAACCCTATTATCTTTGCAGAAATTTGCAGAAATTTATCCGAACTGCCTTGACATTTTTCAATGCCTGTTTTATCATTAAATGAGGAATAAGCTGAACTTGTTATTTACAGTTGCTATTTTTAACAGGCAATAAAATAATCGAGAAAACTGGGAAGGGAAGAGTAATCTGGAATTCAGGCTTTTATCTTTCAGAGAGGAGGTTCTCAGGCTGCAAGACCTCCAGCCTGTTCCCTGATGAAGATCATCCTGGAGTTGAAATTTTGAAGGCAGCTGCTGGCTTTGCTGCTGGTAAGAATTTTCGTAAAACCGGCGTTAACGGAAGAAGAGAGATGGATAGCTGTAAGTCTGCTGCAGTATTCCTGTTTTATTTCAGCTGACTACAAAATGACCGGCTATCTATAATACGGGTGGTACCGCGGTGCAAATCGTCCCTGAGCTTTGCTGGCTCAGGTTTTTTTATTTCAAAAAATTATTTTATATTTTCCGAAGGGAGAGATGGTAATGGCTGTATTTGAAGAGCTGCCGGAGAAGAAACCGGCAGAAATGGAAACTGAACTGGCCGAAAAATGGGAGGAAATGGATCTGCTGCAGAAAACGATTGATAACCGCAGTGATTCCGAACCTTTTGTTTTTTACGAAGGGCCGCCAACTGCTAACGGTCGGCCGGGAATTCATCATGTTATCAGCCGGCTGCTTAAAGATACCGTCTGCCGCTATCAGACCATGCAGGGTCATATGGTTAGAAGAAAAGCCGGCTGGGATACTCATGGTCTGCCGGTAGAGATTGAGGTAGAGAAGGAACTTGATTTAAACAGCAAACAGGAGATCGAGGAGTACGGGATTGACAGATTTAATCAAAGGTGCCGGGAGTCGGTCTTTGAGTATGAAGAACTCTGGCGGGAAATGACCACCCGGATGGGATATATGATCGATATGGATAACCCTTATATAACTCTGGATAATGATTATATCGAGTCTATCTGGTGGATTCTGGATAAATTTTATCAGGAAGATTTCATCTATCAGGGCCACAAAATTTTGCCCTACTGCCCCCGCTGTGGAACCGGCCTGGCTTCTCATGAAGTGGCCCAGGGCTATGAGGAGATAACCAGCAACTCGGTATATGTTAGGGTCAAAAGAAAGGATAAGGACGAGTATTTTCTAATCTGGACTACTACCCCCTGGACCCTGGCTGCCAATGTAACCCTGACCGTCCATCCGGAAAAGACCTATGCTAAAATCAGCTTTCGGGATGAGCTTTACTATCTTGAAGAAAATTTGATAGAGGATGTTTTCGGTGATTTTGCTGAGGATTATCAGGTGGTTGAGCGGGTTAAAGGAGAAGATCTGGAAGGCATAAAATATGAACAGATTATGCCCTTTGTTAAGACTTCCCAGGAAGCCTTCTATGTTACCCTGGGTGATTATGTTACTGCTGAAGAGGGCACCGGCATTGTCCACAGCGCCCCGGCCTTTGGTGAGGATGATTACCGGACTGGGCAAAAATATGGGCTTCCGGTGCTGCAGCCGGTGGATGAGGATGGTCGCTACACCACCACTCCCTGGGAAGGGCAGTTTGTCATGGATGCCAATGAGGATATTGTGGAGTGGCTGATAGAAAACAATAAACTGGTACGCAGCCAGAAAGTAACCCACAATTATCCCCACTGCTGGCGCTGTAACACCCCGCTCCTTTATTATGCCCGGGGCAGCTGGTATATAGAGATGACGAGAATTAAAGACAGGCTGATGGAGAATAATGACGAAGTGGACTGGTATCCTGATTTTGTGGGCGAGAAACGGTTTGGCAACTGGCTGGAAAACTTAAAAGACTGGGCTATCTCCCGCAACCGTTACTGGGGAACTCCGCTTAATATCTGGAGCTGTGATTGCGGAGCCACATCCTCAGTGGGATCCCGCCAGGAGCTGAGAGAAAGAGCCCTGGAAGAAGTTCCGGAAGATATCGAACTTCATCGCCCCTTTGTTGACGAAATCCACCTGCCCTGTCCGGAATGTAATGGTGAAATGAGCCGGACTGAAGAGGTGATAGACTGCTGGTTCGACAGCGGCTCTATGCCCTTTGCCCAGTATCATTATCCTTTCGAAAATGAGGAGCTTTTTGAGGAACAGTTCCCGGCTGACTTTATCTGTGAGGGAATTGATCAAACCCGGGGCTGGTTCTATTCGCTGCTGGCAATCTCCTCCTTTGTCAAAGGCCGGGCACCCTATAAACGGGTTCTGGTAAATGATCTGATACTTGATGCTGAGGGGAAAAAGATGTCTAAATCCCGGGGCAATACTGTGGACCCCTTTGAGCTTTTTGATGAATATGGGGCTGATGTGCTGCGCTGGTATCTGCTACATGTCTCTCCACCCTGGACTCCGACTAAATTTGATATTGAAGGGCTGTCTGAGGTGGACAGTAAATTTTACCGGACGCTGAAAAATGTCTATCATTTTTTCCAGCTCTATGCCAATACCGATGATATTGACCCCAGAGATTATGCAGTACCACTGGGGGAAAGAAGCAGGATTGACCGCTGGATAATTTCCCGCTATCATAATCTTATTAAGGCAGTTAAGAAAGAAATGGAGAATTATGATTTAACCAGTGCGGTGCGGGAAATTCAGAATTTTGTCGATGAAGATTTTTCCAACTGGTATATCCGCCGCTCCCGCCGGCGCTTCTGGGCCGGAGATCTGGATCAGGATAAGAAGGCTGTTTATCTAACCACCTTTGAAATTCTTAAAGGTCTCTCCCGGCTGATTGCCCCCTTTGTTCCCTTTATTGCAGAAACTTTATATGAGCAGCTTGATTCTGGAGAATCGGTTCATCTTGAGGATTATCCTGCATCTCAGGAAGATTTAATTGATGAAAAACTGGAAGAGAAGATGGGTCTGGTGCGAGAACTGGTAACCCTGGGCCGGGCAGCCCGGGAGAAGGAGGAAATCAAGGTCCGCCAGCCAATTCCCCGAGTTTTAGTTGACGGCCGCAATCAGGAACTGGTCAGTGAGCTGGTTCCTCTGATTAAAGAAGAATTAAATGTTAAGCAGGTTGAATTCACCGATGAACTTTCCGATTATATGGATTATGATATAAAGCCTAATTTTCAGCTGGTAGGTCCCAGACTCAGGGATAAAGTCAAGATTTTTGCTGGAAAATTGGCCGAAATGGATGCCGGAGAAACAGCTTCCAGGCTGGAGTCCGGAGAGACTCTGTCTGTAGATCTGGAGGGAGAAGAATTTTCCTTTACCGAAGAGGATGTAATTATCAATATTCAGAACCTGGAAGGATATGCAGTCGGCATGGATAATAATCTCTTTATTATCCTTGATACCCAGCTCACTCCCAAGCTCAGAAATGAGGGCCTGGCCCGGGAGTTTGTTTCCAAGGTTCAACAACTGCGCAAGGCCAGAGATTTTAATGTTATGGATCGGATTGAAATCAGCTATCAGAGCGATGATGAGGTGGCCGAGGCTGTAGCTGAATTTGCAGATTACATTAAAAAAGAAACTCTGGCTGATGAAATAGAAAGAGTTGCGGATCTGAAAACCGGCGAAGAATATGAATTAAACGGTCATCGGGCTGAGATAGCCGTAGAAAGAACCGGTGAGCAG
>SLJX01000042.1 GCA_007134885.1 Halanaerobiaceae bacterium | reverse complement strand
TAGTGTGATAAATAACTAAAGCATAAGCTTATATCAGTGCTTAAACTGGGTGTTTAATTTTTATCAGTACATTAATTAGTACTGAAGTATTCAGTTAAGAAGCCTAAGTGAAGAGGTTCAAGTAAGGTTCAAGTAAAGGATAATCTTAATTAAAGAAACAGATAAAATAACTGGATCAGGGGGTTAACAATGACGGCTGAATTGAACGGCCTACCGGAGGGAATGCGTTTTTATCTGCCGGAAGAGGCAAGAGTAATGAATGAATTGAGAAAAAGGGGTGCAGAAATTCTCGAGAACTGGGGTTATCAGCCGCTCTATGTTCCGGCTCTGCTGCCCTATGACATGATAGTCAGGGGAATGTCTCAGGAAAGAGCCCGAAATTATTATAAGCTGATAGATTATCAGGGAGATATACTGGTATTGCGGCCGGAAATGACGACAGCAATTGCCGGACTTATGGCCCGGGAAAGGGATAATATGACTCTTCCTGCCCGGCTTTATTATTATGCGCCGGTATACCGCCATGAATCAACTCAGAGCGGCAAAGAAAGAGAAATTTATCAACTGGGAGCTGAATTTTTCGGGGATTCTGAACTGGCGGATTTTGAAATTCTGACGGTAACCAGAGAGATAATTGCCGGCTGCGGGCTTAAGGATTATCGGCTGGAGATCGGCCATGTCGGGTTTTTGCAGAGCTATCTGGAAGAGCTGAAGCTGGACGCTGTGACACAGCAGCAGATTAAAGTAGAGCTGGCTGAAAGGAATCTGGTAGGTTTTCGGAAAATCTGTGACAGCCTGCCGATGGAGAAGGCCAGCCGGCTCTTAAAGCTCTTGAAGCTGAGTGGCGGTCCTGAGGTGCTGGAAGAGGCAACTCAGCTGGTTTCAAGCGGCCTGGAGGAAGATCTGGTTCAGCTGAAAAATATTTACCAGGCCCTGAAAAATGACCGGGGCAATGACAGGATATTTTTCGACCTGACCCTGGTCAGAAATCTGGATTACTATACCGGTATTGTCTTTGAAATTATGACACCGGACTTAGGATATAATATCTGCGGCGGCGGACGCTACGACAGACTGCTGGGCAGTTATGGCTCGGAAAGTATTCCGGCGGTGGGCTTTGCTATCGGGATAGAAAGATTGCGGCTGGCCTGGCTAAACAGCCAGCAGGATAAAGACTCCTTCAAAGATAAACCGGTTATAATAACTCTGGAAAATGAGGCCGCCAGACCCCGGGCTTTAGAACTGATCAACCGTCTGCATCGGGCCGGCAGGCCAACGCTGCTTAAGGCGGCTGAGGAAATAAATTACCAGGAAAGGCTTCAGCAGAAGAATAACTACAGCTGGTTGATTAAGCTCTCTGCTGAGGGAGATAGCAGGGAATACCAGGTCTGTGATCCCCGGGGAAAGCTAAGAGCGGCTACGAATAATTTGGATGAGGTGATGGAAATTGTCAGTAAATAATTTGAAAGTAGCTCTGCCCAAGGGCAGATTGTTTCAGGATGTTGTTGAAAAGTGCCGGGAGACTAATCTTCTGGCCGGAGAAGAAAATTTAAGCCGGCTCTCACGGAAGCTAGTTCAGGTTTTTCCCCAGACCGGCCATCTTTTTCTGCTGGCCAAACCGGTTGATGTTCCGGCCTATGTTGAGCACGGGGCAGCTGATATTGGTTTTACCGGCAAGGACATCATAGCAGAAAAGGAGCGGGAGCTCTATGAGGTGCTGGATCTGGGGCTGGGAGCCTGCCAGCTGGTGGTGGCTGTTCCCGAGGATTTTCCCGTAAGTGATCCGGCAGAGATGCCCGATAATATAAGGGTGGCAACCTCCTATCCCGGCCTGACCGCCAGATATTTTCAGGAGCTGGGGATTAAGGCCGAGATCATAGAGCTGGGTGGTTCGGTTGAACTGGCTCCCCAGGTGGATCTATCGGATATTATTGTTGATATCACATCCACCGGAACAACCCTGAGAGAAAACGGATTGAAGCCGGTGGCTCAGGTTTTAAGCTCCACGGTGAGACTGGTTGTTAACCGGATTTCCTATAAAACCAAAAGCGACAGTATCGCCAGAATTATTAATCAGATGGCCGAACTTAAAAGTGAGAAGACGGGGTGTTCAGCATGATGCGCCGAGTATCTCTGCCGGAAGAAGAAAGCCGGTTTAAAGAATTTCTGGCAGAGAGAAAAAACTTTTTTTCCGGTGATCTCTTTTCTCAAACCAGTGATATTGTTGAGCAGGTAGCCCGGAAGGGTGATCAGGCCCTGCTGGATTTAACAGAAAAATATGATGGTGTCAGGTTAAAGGAGATTAAGGTAAGCCCGGAGACTTTAAAATCTGCCGGGATTGAAGATAACCTACTAAAGGCTTTGAAAAGAAGCAAGGGAAACCTGGAAGATTTTTATCAGCAGCAGAGCAGAAAACAGAGCTGGTTTATCTCCCGGGGCCGGAGCCTGGTGGGAGAGCAGGTCCATCCCCTGGACAGGGTGGGACTCTACATTCCCGGAGGCCGGGCTGCCTATCCCAGTTCGGTGCTGATGACAGCTATTCCCGCCCGGACAGCCGGGGTCGAAGAGATTGTGGCAGTGACACCTCCCTCGAAAGAGGGTATTAACCCCCTGACTGCCAGAGCCCTGGATCTCTGCGGGGTGAGCGAAGTCTATGCTCTAGGCGGTGCTCAGGCCGTGGCAGCGCTGGCCCTGGGAACAGAAAGCATCAGAGCCGTAGATAAAATTGTGGGACCTGGTAACAAATATGTCACCATGGCCAAGAAGATTCTTTACGGTCAGGTTGATATAGATATGCTGGCCGGTCCCAGCGAGATTTTAATAGTTGCCGGTGATAAGGCCCGGCCGGATTTTATTGCTGCCGATCTTCTGGCTCAGGCCGAGCATGATCCCGAGGCCCGAACGGTTCTGGTAACCTTTGCTGCCGGACTGCTGGAGCAGGTGGAGGCGGAACTGAAGAAGCAGCTGGAGAAACTCTCCACCGCTGAAACAGCCCGGAGGGCTTTAGCTTCTCACGGCCTGCTGATCAGGGTGGCTGATCTGGAGGAGGCCCTTGAGGTGGCCAACCGCTATGCTCCCGAACATCTGGAGCTTCTGGTTGAAGAGCCCCTGGCCGCAGCGGGAGAGATCAAACATGCCGGCTCAATCTTTCTGGGCAACTGGTCGCCGGAGGTGCTGGGAGATTATCTGGCTGGCCCCAATCATGTGCTGCCCACAGCCGGGACGGCCCGTTTTTCCTCTGGACTGGGAATCGAAGATTTTCTCAAGTCCTCGGGATTGGTTTATTATGATTATCAGGAACTTGAAAATGAAGCCAGGGATATCGGCTTAATTGCTGAAGCAGAGGGCCTGCCGGCTCATGCCAGGGCTGCTCTGATCCGGCTGGACAGCCGGTCCCGGAACAGGGGGAAGTTCAAGAATGATTAAACTTGATGCCAACGAGAATCCCTATCGGCCGCCGGAGGAGCTCTGCCGCCGGCTGGGGGAGTTTTCCCGGAGACTGGACTATAACCGTTATCCTGATAAGACCTATTCTGATTTAAGGAAGGCCCTGGCCGGCTACTGCGGCTGGCCGGCTGATTTGATAATGGCCGGCAATGGCTCTGATGAATTAATACTTCTACTGCTGCTGGCCTACGGCGGCCCATACAGCAGGATGATAACAGTTCAACCGACTTTTACAATGTATGCCCATTATGCCCGGGCTACCGGGACTCCGGCGGTGGAGAAGACCTACCGGCTGGAAGGATCAGCTGGAGAACTGAAATACCCCCGACAGGAAATAATGGCTGAAGCTGAAAAGGATCAGCCGGGGATAATTTTTCTCTGTTCTCCTAATAATCCAACCGGAGAACTGAGAGCCCGGAGCTGGCTGGAGAAACTTTTAGACCGGACAGAGCTGCCGGTGGTTGTCGATGAAGCCTATTATGAATTCAGTGGTGAAACTTTTATAGATCTGCTGGAGAAATATGAAAACCTGATTATTTTGAGAACGTTATCCAAAGCATTCGGTCTGGCCGGCCTCAGGGTGGGGTATATGCTTTCTTCGCCAGCTGTTTACCGGAAGCTGGAAGAGCTGCGCTCTCCCTATAATATCAGCCGCTACAGTGCCGGTGCTGCGGGAATCCTGCTGAAAGCCCGGGAATATTACCAGAATAGCTGGAAGAAGATTATGAGCGGCAGAGAATTTCTCTATCGGGGTTTAAGCGAGCTGGCCGGTTTAACTGTCTTTCCCTCCCGCGGTAATTATCTGCTCTTACAGACCGAAGTTAAGTCCCCGGCTAAAGTCTATCAGGAACTGCTGGAGCGGGGAGTTAGAATTAGATACTGGGATGATTTGGCTCTCTTCGGTCAGGCGCTTAGAGTCAGTGCCGGCCGCAGGGAAGAAAACGAACTCTTTCTGTCAGAGCTGACAGAGGTGTTGAAGGAGGTTTAAAGTATGGTTGAGCTTAAGAGAAAGACCGGAGAAACCGAGATCAGCCTGAAGCTTGAACTTTACGGCCAGGGTGAGTATCAGATCTCAACCGGGATTGGTTTTTTTGATCACATGCTGGAGCTTTTCTGCCGGCACGGATTTTTTGATCTGGAGCTTAAGGCCCGGGGAGATCTGGAGGTGGATAAACACCATACTGTGGAAGATATCGGAATTCTCCTGGGAGAGGCTCTGAACCGGGCTCTGGGGGATAGAGCCGGAATTACCCGTTATGCCGATATAACCCTGCCGATGGATGAGGTGCTGGTGCAGGCTGCCGTTGACCTGGGTGGACGTTCCTATTATCACGGGAAAATTGAATGTCAGCGCCAGGAGATAAATGGTTTTCCGGTGGAGCTGGTTGAGGAATTTTTCCGGGCCCTGACCGGCAATGCAGGTATTAATCTGCATTTTGTGGTCCTGAAAAAGGGCAACGCCCATCATCTGCTGGAAGCTCTCTTTAAAGCCTTTGCCCGGGCCCTGGACGCGGCCCTGAAGCCGGAAGAAAGGCTGGAGGGCAGCCCCCTTTCCACCAAGGGCCAGCTCGGGGAAAGTGGCCGGCATTGATCGGGGTAATTGATTACGGAGCAGGGAATCTCGGCAATGTGGCTCGAGCCTTAAATTATTTAAACTGCCGGACCAGGATAATCGGAGAACCGGATGTTTTATCCGGAATAGCCGGACTGGTTCTTCCCGGAGTGGGTTCCTTTGCCAGCGGGGTGGAGGGACTGAAGCAGAGAGAGCTGTTTCGGCCGGTTAAGAATTATATTTTTTCGGGCCGGCCCTTTCTTGGCATCTGCCTAGGAATGCAGCTTTTATTCCAAGAGAGCAGAGAGAATACCGGGCTCAGAGGTCTGGGGGCTTTTCCGGGACGCTGTGAGAAGTTCTCTCCAGGCGAGTCCGGTAAGGTGCCTCATATGGGCTGGAATAATCTCAGAGTGGAAAATAAGAACAGCCTGCTGCAGCAGGAAGATAAGCTTTATCTTTATTTTGTCCACAGCTACTATCTGCCGGTCAATCCCAAGATTGTGCTGGCCAGCACGGTCTACGGCGGTCAGCGATTTATGTCTGCAGTAAACCGGGAGAGGGTCTGGGGTCTGCAGCCCCATCCCGAGAAAAGCGGCAGCCGGGGACTAAAAATATTAAGGAATTTTGTTGAGGTGGTTAATGGTGATAGTAATTCCAGCAATAGATCTTAAAGAGGGCCGGGTGGTCCGCCTGACGCAGGGAGATTTTGGGCGACAGGAGATTATGAATGAGGAACCGGTCAAGACTGCCCGGTATTTTAAAGAACAGGGAGCAGGTGAGCTTCATGTGGTGGATCTGGACGGAGCCCGTTCCGGCCGACCCGGGAACCGGGATATTATTCAGGAAATCCTGAATGTTGAAGGTCTTAAGGTCCAGATCGGTGGAGGTATCCGGAGCAAAGCTGCTGCAGAAAAATACCTGGATTCTGGAGCAGTAGCGGTGGTACTGGGAACGGTAGCGGTTACTGGACCGGAACTGGTAAGAGAGCTGATTGAGGATTTTGGTTCTGAGAGGGTGGTAGTTTCCCTGGATACCCGCCGGGATGAGCTGGCAATATCCGGCTGGGAAGAAGAATCCGGCCGTTCTCTGAAAAAAGCTCTGGCAGAGCTTAAGGAATTTGGGGTCCGGCGCTTTGTCTATACCGATATAACCAGGGACGGCATGCTGAGCGGACCGGATCTGGAAACTTTGAAGTCTCTGCTCAAGGAGGATATTGAGGTGACGGCTTCGGGAGGAATATCCTCGGAGGAAGATCTGGAATATCTTAAAGAGATAGGCATTGAAAGGGCGATAGTGGGTAAAGCTCTCTATCGCCGGGAAATAAATCCAGAAACTCTCTGGCAGGTGAAGCAGGATGCTGACTAAAAGACTAATACCCTGTCTGGATGTTAAGGACGGCCGGGTGGTAAAGGGGCAGCAGTTTGTCAACTTAAAGGACCAGGGAGATCCGGTGGAGATGGCCCGGGCCTACAATCAGGCCGGCGCTGATGAGCTGGTGTTTCTGGATATAACCGCCACCCGGGAAAAGCGGGAGATCATGCGGGAGATGGTTTTAAAGGTGGCAGAATGCCTCTTTATTCCCTTTACCGTGGGAGGTGGAATTGCCGGTATTGAAGATTTTCGCAGCCTGATATCAGCCGGGGCTGATAAGATTTCAATTAATTCAGCAGCGGTCCGCACTCCCGGTCTAATCTCCCGGGCGGCAGAAAGATTTGGCAGCCAGGCGGTGGTGGTGGCCATTGACGGCCGCCGCCGGAATTCCGGGGGCTGGAAGGTTTTAATCTCCGGCGGCACCGAGGAAACCGGCCTGGAGCTGGTGGACTGGGCCCAGGAGGCTCAGGAGAGAGGAGCCGGGGAACTGTTGCTGACCAGCATGGACCGGGATGGCAGCCGGGATGGTTATGATCTTGAGATGCTTAAAGCTGTCAATCAGGCTGTCAGCATACCGGTGATTGCCTCTGGCGGAGCCGGCAGTCCCGAGCATCTCTATCAGGCCTTTGCTGAGGGAAAGGCTGATGCCGCCCTGGCGGCTTCGATCTGGCATCAGGATATTTACAGTATCAAGGAGTGTAAGAATTATCTGGCTGAAAGGGGTATACCTGTCAGGCCGGTGGGGGAAGAATCAGGGGAGGAAAAAGAGGAAAAAGAGGAAGAAACATTGGAGGAAAAAAATGATGGGAGAGAATAGGAGCAGAGACAAAGCTGATAAAGCTAAGGTAACAGCTGATAAAGGTAAGGAGATAGCTGAAAATAAACTGCTGAATCGAGAGGATCTGCTGGAAAGTGTCAGTTTTAATGACCGGGGTCTTATTCCAGCAGTGCTGCAGGATGCTGCCAGCGGCCGGGTACTGATGCTGGCCTACATGAACCGGGAGTCCCTGGAAAGGACTCTGGCTGAGGGCCGGGCCTGCTTTTATTCCCGCTCCCGGCAGGAGCTCTGGTTGAAGGGCGAGACCTCAGGAAATTATCAGCAGGTTGAAGAGATCCGGCTGGACTGTGACGGCGATACGCTGCTGCTGCAGGTCAACCCGGCCGGTCCGGCCTGTCATACCGGAGAAGAGAGCTGTTTTTATCGTCGGCTGGCAGAGGAGGCCGGCAGATCAGCCGGGGAATCACTGTCGGGAAAGCCTGTTCTCCATCAGCTTATTCCTGAACTGGAGAAGATTATTCAGGAGCGGAAATCCAAGCTGCCAGAGGGCTCCTACACAGCTGAACTCTTTAAAGGCGGCCCGGAAAAAATTGCCCGCAAGCTGGGTGAAGAAGCTCTGGAGGTTATGCTGGCAGCTCTGACGGAGTCCCGGGAGAGAACGGAGTCCGAATCTGCCGATCTGCTCTACCACCTGCTGGTTTTGCTGGCAGAAAAGGAATCCGGATTTTCTCAAGTTCAGCGGAAACTGGGAAATAGATTTGCTAACTAAAACCAGCATGTTATAATAAAAGAAGTCAGTCAGGAATCGTCCGCAGGGCTGCGGGCGGTTTTCTTTTGCCTGTGTTTCAGTCCTGTGATTCAGGAAGGAAAAAAAGCAAAAATCGAGAAATGTTTTAAATAGGGAACAGACTGCAGGATAAATTCAGGGAGCAGTAGTGGAAGCCTGAGAGGAAACTGGAAAGAAGCTGGAGGGGAGTAAAATTTTGGAGAGCTATTCTTTTGATTCAGGGATATATCTGCTGGAACTTTTTCTCTATAAGCCCTATCAGATTGAAATTGGGGCTCTGGGCAAGATCACCTTTCCTCCGGGCTATTACTATTATGCCGGGACAGCCCAGAAAAATCTCAATGCCAGGCTAAAGCGCCACCAGCAGGGGTCGGAAAATAAACACTGGCATATAGATTACTTTTTGGAGGAAGCCATCATCAAACGAATTTTTGCCAGCCCGGTTGAACGGGAGGCGGAATGCCAGCTGGCCGGGAGCTTAAAGGAGCTGGAAGATACAGAGATTATAGTTAGCGGGCTCGGCTCCAGCGACTGCAGCTGTGAAAGCCATCTGATTTATGCTCCTGAGCACCTGAGCGAGGAAGAGATAGAGGATGTGATGCCGGAATGAGCGAAGATATGAATATATTACAGGATTTAAATGAAAAGCAGCGCCGGGCTGTCAGCCTGGTTCGGGGGCCAGCCCTGGTGCTGGCCGGAGCCGGCAGCGGCAAGACCCGGGTCTTAACCCGGAGGATTGTCCATCTGATTGCTGAGGGTAAGGCCCGCGATACTGAGGTTCTGGCGGTGACCTTTACCAATAAGGCTGCCGACGAAATGAAAGAAAGGGTTAAGGAACTCCTGGGGTCTTCATTCCGAGGCTGGCTAGGCACCTTTCACTCTTTTGGAGCCCGGCTTCTGCGGCGGGAGGCCGAAAAAGTTGACCGGAAGAGCAACTTTACCATCTATGATACTGAGGATAAAAAAAAGCTGATTAAAGAAATTTTGGCAGAGCTGAATCTTGATACCGAAAAATATAAGCCGGCAGCAGTTGCCGGTCAGATCAGCCGAGCCAAAAGCCGGCTGGTTGAGCCGGAGGAGTTTGAGATCGGCAACAGTATTTACCGTAAAAGAGTGGCAGAAATCTATTCTCTTTATGAAAAGAAACTTATTCAGAGTAATGCTCTGGATTTTGACGATCTGATTAAGAAAGCCTGTGAGCTATTAAAAAAATATCCTTTGGTTAAGGAATATTACAATAAGCGTTACCGCTTTCTCCTGGTTGATGAGTATCAGGATGTGAATAATGCCCAGTATGAGCTGAGCAGGCTGCTGACCGGGCCCGAGAAAAATATCTTTGTGGTGGGAGACCCCGATCAGTCAATTTATGGTTTTCGGGGGGCCAACATCGAAAATATCCTGAATTTCACCTCGGACTATCCTGAGGCCAGGGTTATCAGGCTGGAGAAAAATTACCGCTCCCGGGCCCGGATTCTCAAAGCAGCCCAGCAGGTGATTGAAAATAACACCTCCCGGCTGGAGAAGAATCTCCAGCCCGCCCGAAGCGGTGAAGGGGAGATTCATTTTTTTGAAGCCGACAGCGACCGGCAGGAGGCCCTTTACCTGGCCCGGAAAATCAGAGAACTGGTTGACCGGGGAGAATATAATTACAGCGATATAGCCATTCTCTACCGGACCAACGCCCAGTCCCGGGTGATTGAAGATGTGATGCTGAGAGAAAATTACCCCTATCAGGTAATCGGGGGTTTGAAATTCTATGAAAGACGGGAGATCAGGGATCTGATGGCCTATCTTAACCTGATCAACAATCCGGCCGATACTGCCAGTTTCTTAAGGGTGGTTAATGTTCCCCGAAGAGGGATTGGCGGCAAGACCCTGGCTGCCCTGCAGAAGGAGGCAGCAGCTCAGGAGATCAGTCTGCTGGAAGTCTGCCGTCGGGCCGGTGAGATTGAGGAGCTCTCCAGTGCCTATCAGGGCAGGGCAAAGGATTTTGCCGCTCTGATTGACGGGTTGAGAGAAAAAGCTGATAAAATGACCCTGGATCAACTGCTGGAAAGGATTATGGAAGAGACGGATTATCAGGAGCATCTGAAAAAGATTGACAGCAATCATGAGGAGCGGCTGGCCAATATTGGCCAGCTCCAGAGCGTGATGCTAGAATATCTTCAGGAAAGTGAAGAGGGCAGCCTGGAGGGCTTTCTGGAAGAAGTTGCTCTGATTACGGCTGTTGACACCTGGGAGGATGAAGAAAATTATCTTAATCTTATGACCCTCCATGCTGCCAAGGGTCTGGAATTTCCGGTGGTTTTTTTAACCGGAATGGATGAGAGCCTCCTTCCCCACGAAAACTGCCTGAATGATACCGGCGATATTGAGGAGGAAAGAAGGTTATGCTATGTGGGCATGACCAGAGCTCAGGATAAATTGTTTCTGGTCCGGGCCCGGAATCGCAGCATGTTTGGCCGGAGCAGAACCTATAACCCCTCAAGATTCCTTGAGGAAATCCCGGCAAATATTTTGACAGGCCAGGAAGAGGAGGATCTGGCCGCAGATATATTTGCCCGGGAAAGTGAGGAGGCCGGGACAGCGGGAGACCAGCAAAGTAGCCGGCAGCAGGTCGAGAGAGGCCGAACCTCGGGTTACCGGGTGGGCCAGCTGGTAATCCATCCCAAATGGGGCAAGGGCAAGATTATCGACTGCCAGGAGGATAATAAGCGGACCAGATTAACGGTGAAATTTTTAGCAGACGGCAGGGAGAGATTGCTGCTGGCAGAATATGCTCCCCTGCAGAAGGTGACGGGGTGAAAGGGATGACCGAAGAGGCGCCTGAAGAGATAAAAGAAAGGGTAAAGGAGCTCAGAGAAGAGCTGAGAAAGCATGAATATCAATATTATGTCAGGGATAATCCCCTGATCTCCGATGCAGAATATGACAGCCTGCTGCAGGAGCTTAAGGAGCTGGAAGAAGAATATCCCGCCCTTAAGGACCCCAACTCCCCCACTGTGAGGGTGGGAGGTGAGCCCCGGGATGAGTTTACGAAAGTGGAGCACAGCCAGGAAATGCTGAGTCTGGGCAATGCCTTTTCTCCAGAAGACCTGAGAGCTTTTGCCGACCGGATTAAGCGCAGACTGGGGAAAGATGAGGAATTTAATTATGTGGTGGAACATAAGATAGATGGTCTGGCGCTGATTTTGAGGTATCAGGCCGGAGAGCTGGTTCTGGGGGCAACCCGGGGGGATGGCCGCACCGGTGAGGATGTTACCGCCAATGTTAGAACCATTCCGGCAGTTCCCTTAAAACTCAAGCGGGAAGTGGATATTGAAATCCGGGGGGAAGCCTTTATGCCCCGGGAGAAATTTATCAGTCTCAATGAGCGCCGTCTTTCCCGGGGAGAGGAGCCCTTTGCCAATCCCCGAAATGCCGCTGCCGGTTCCATCCGGCAGCTGGATCCCGGGATAGCCGCCCGCCGGCCTCTGTCTTTTCTGGCCTATGATGTGATTCAGGCTCTGGAATACTCCTGCTCCAGCCATCTGGAGGCCCTAAAGCTGCTGGCAGAGCTGGGTTTTAAGGTCAACTGGCATGAGCAGGCCGGTGATATTGAAACTGTAATAGCTCTCTGTCAGGACTGGGTGAAGCGACAGCAGGAGCTGGAGCATGATATTGACGGCATGGTGGTTAAAGTTAATCAGCTGGATCTGAGACCCCTGCTGGGAGCGACCAGCAAGAGCCCCCGCTGGGCAGTTGCCTTTAAATTTCCGGCCCAGCAGAAAACCACCCGGGTTAAGGATATTAAAATTTCTCTGGGGAGAACCGGAGTCCTGACTCCCACAGCCGAGCTAGAACCGGTGGAGGTTGATGGTTCCACCGTAAGTCGGGCAACCCTGCACAATGAAGATGAGATTAACCGCAAGGATGTCAGAATTGGCGATAAGGTTTTAATTCAGAAGGCCGGGGATATAATTCCGGAAGTGGTTAAGGTAATCAAAGAGGAAAGGACCGGGCAGGAGAAAAAGTTTGAGTTTCCTGAAAGCTGTCCGGCCTGTGGAGAACCAGTTTTCCGCGACCCGGAGGAGGCGGTCTACCGCTGCCTTAACAGCACCTGCCCGGCGGTGGTCCGAGAGAGCATCCTTCATTTTGTCTCCCGGGATGCCATGAACATTGAGGGCGTGGGCCCGGCGCTGATTGACCGGCTGCTGGAGCAGGATTTGATTGAAAATCAGGCTGATTTATTTTTTCTGGAAGAATCGGATTTGATTCAGCTGGAAAGAATGGCCGAGAAATCAGCCCGGAATGTGCTAGAAGCCATTGAAGAGAGCAAATCCAGGCCGCTGGCCAGGGTGATTTTTGCCCTGGGAATCCGACATGTAGGCCTGAGAACTGCCAGACTGTTGACTGATAAATTCGGTTCACTTGCGAGGATCAGAGAGGCCGGCAGGGAGGAACTGGAGGAGATTGCAGAGATCGGTCCGGTGATAGCTGAAAGCATTGTTAATTATTTTGCTACCCCCCGGAATAACAGGCTGCTGGCCCGGCTGAAAGAAGCAGAGGTTACCATGGAGAGCAAGAGCCGGCAGCAGTCCCTGACCCTGGAGGGATATAAGTTTGTCCTGACAGGCCAGCTGGAAAACTTCACCCGCCAGGAGGCCGCAGCTGAAATCGAGAAGCGGGGAGGTCGGGTTACTGCCAGCGTCAGCAGTCAGACCGACTATCTGGTGCGGGGAGAAAGCCCTGGCTCCAAACTCCAGCAGGCCAGGCAAGAGGGAACGAAAATTTTAACAGAAGAAGATTTTCTTCAGCTTTTAACAAAGGAGGACTGAAATTGATTTCCAGAGAAGAGATTGCTCATATTGCCGAACTGGCCAGTTTGAAATTAACTGAAGAAGAGAAAGAGGAATTCAGCGAGCAGTTAAGTGATGTGTTGAATTATATCAACAAAATTTTAGAAGTTGATACCGAAGGAGTGGAGCCCACCTATTATCCACTGCCCAGCAGCAATATTCTTCGGGAGGATGAAGTAACCAATCAGGATCGGCGTCAGGAGATGCTGGAGCAGGCTCCTGATAAAGAAGATGATCAGTTTAAGGTACCGGGAATTGAACAGAAAGAGTGAGGTGAGGTAAAGCAATGAAGATATATGAAATGACACTGGCCGGGCTGATTGAGGCCCGGGACAGTAAGAGAATAAAGCCAGGAGAGATTCTGGCTGCCTTTCAGACCAGAACCGAGGAGGTGGAAGAGAGAGTCCGCTCCTTTCTGGACAGGCCCCGGGATCTGGCTGCTGAATATGAGGATTCAAAAAACGGCAAGTTTGCCGGAATACCGGTGGCCCTGAAGGCCAATATGGCCACCAGCAAACTGACAACCTCCTGTGGTTCCAGTATTCTGGAGGATTATCGGACGCCCTATCAGAGCACAGTGGCTGACAAAATTACCGGGAGCGGGGGAGTTATTGCCGGCAAAACCAACATGGATGAATTTGCCATGGGCTCGACAACCGAGCATTCAGCCTATCAGGTAACCAGAAATCCCTGGAATCTGGATCATGTGCCCGGAGGCTCCAGCGGCGGTTCAGCGGCAGCCGTGGCGGCCGGAGAGGTGCCCTGTGCTTTAGGTTCCGATACGGGGGGCTCAATCCGGCAGCCGGCGGCTTTCTGCGGGGTAGTGGGGTTTAAGCCAACCTACGGAGTTGTCTCCCGCTATGGTCTGGCGGCTTTTGCATCTTCGCTGGATCAGATCGGTCCGCTGACCCGAACGGTGGAAGATGCTGCTATCACGCTGAACATAATTTCCGGCGTCGATCCGCTGGATTCTACCTCGGCCCGGATTGATCATCCCGATTATACCGGCAAGCTGGATCAGGATATTGCCGGAATGAGCTTCGGTTTGCCGTCCTCCTACCTGGAGATGGATATAGATGAGGAGATCAGGAATCAGGTTCTGGAAGCTGCCGAAAAATTGAGGGAGGCCGGAGCGGAAGTTCGGGAAATTGAACTGCCCCCGGCGGATCTGGCCCTGGCTGCCTATTACATTATTGCCACCGCTGAAGCCAGTTCCAATCTGGCCCGGTATGATGGGGTTCAGTACGGAACCCGCCAGTCAGGTGATAATGTGAGGGATATGTTTGTCAATACCAGGAGTTTCAGCTTTGGTCCCGAGGTTAAAAGGCGGATTATGCTGGGGACCTTTGCTTTAAGCTCCGGCTATCAGGATGAGCTTTACAAGAAGGCTCTAAAAGTCAGAACGGTGATTAAAGAAAAATACGAAAAAGTTTTTTCCGAAATAGATATAATTCTGGGCCCCAATTCTCCCGCGCCAGCCTTTAAAATCGGAGAGGATATGGATCCACTGGATGTTTATTATACCGACATCTTTACCGTACCGGTTAATATTAGCGGATTTCCAGCTCTTTCGCTACCAGCTGGCTTTTCGGAGCAGGGCCTGCCCTTAAGTGTGCAGCTGATCGGGCCGGCCTTTGGAGAAGTGGAATTATTACAGGCTGCCAGCGGGCTGGAGAAAAGACTGGATGTTCCTACCCTGGCTGCTTTAGAAAAGGGAAGGTGATTGGCGATGTCCAAAAAATATGAAACAGTAATTGGTTTAGAGGTCCATGTTCAGCTTCAGACCGAATCCAAGCTTTTCTGCGGCTGCAGTGCAGCCTACGGGGCTGAACCCAACTCTAACACCTGTCCGATCTGTCTGGGACTTCCGGGAACTCTGCCAATGCTGAACAAGAGGGCGCTGCGTTTTGCCCTGCAGGCTTCCCGGGCAGCCGACTGCCAGATCAATCAATTCAGCAAGTTTGACCGGAAGAACTACTTTTATCCCGATCTGCCCAAAGGGTATCAGATCTCTCAGTATGATCTGCCGCTGGGTTATGATGGCAGGATTACAATTGAGACTGAAGAAGGTGAGACCAAAGAGATTGGCCTGACCCGGATTCATCTGGAGGAAGATGCCGGCAAGCTGATTCATGCCGGTTCTGTCGGGGATTCTGCTCACAGTTACGTTGATTACAACCGGGGTGGGGTTCCCCTGATTGAAATTGTCTCAGAACCGGATATCCGCAGTCCTGAGGAGGCCCGGGCCTATCTCAATGCCCTGAAACAGATTATTCTTTACCTGGGAATTTCAGATTGTAACATGGAAGAGGGTTCACTGCGCTGTGATGCCAATGTTTCACTGCGAACCCGGGGAGACAGGGAATTTGGTATAAAAGCCGAAGTGAAAAATATGAACAGTTTCCGGGCGGTGGAAAGAGCCCTGGCTTACGAAGTTAAAAGGCAGGAAAAGCTGCTGGATGCCGGTCGGAAGGTTGTTCAGGAAACCCGCACCTGGGATGAGAGCAGGCAGGAGACCGTTTCCATGCGGGGCAAGGAGGAGGCCGAAGATTACCGCTATTTCCCTGAGCCGGATCTGATGCCGCTGGAAATATCTGATGAATTCATTGAGGAGATTGATGATAGTTTGCCGGAACTGCCTCTGGAGAAAAAGCATAGGTTTCAGGAGCAGTATGACCTGCCAGCCTATGATGCTGGAGTCTTAACCCAGAGCCGGGAGCTGGCCAAACTCTTTGAGGAGTCAGCCGGGAAGTATGATGATGCCAAGGAGGTTAGTAACTGGCTGATGGGCGAATATTTGCGGCTGCTTAAAGAAAATGAGGTGGAGCCCGGTCAGGATGAGCTAAACGGAGAGAAGCTGGCCGAGCTACTGGAGCTGATTGAGGACGGTACTATCAGCTCCAAGATTGCCAAGGAGGTATTTGAAGAAACCTTTGTCAGTGGAAAAGCCCCTGGTGAAGTAGTGGAAGAGCGGGGTTTGAAGCAGATCAGTGATGAGGATGAGCTGGCTGAAATCGTGGCCGGAATAGTGGCCGATAATCCCGAAGTTGTGGAAGATATCAAAGGTGGTAAGGATAAGGCCATCGGTTTTCTGGTGGGACAGGTTATGCAGGAAACCAGAGGTAAGGCCAATCCCCAGCTGGCAAACCAGCTGATCCGGGAGGAAATTGAGAAGCACTAGCTGAGGAAATTGGAGGGAAGTTGGAAAATGAAACAGGGCGAAACTGCCACAGTCGAAATAGTTGACCTGGCCTACGGAGGAGAAGGTGTAGCCAGGCCTCAGGGTAAACCGGTGGTATTTGTGGCCGAGGCTCTGCCAGGAGAAAGGGTCAGGATTCAAATAACAGAGGTCCGGGATAGCTATAGCCGGGGAAAGCTGCTGGAGATTATCCAAAATTCGCGGGAAAGAGTTTCGCCTCCCTGTCCGGTTTATCAGCGCTGTGGAGGCTGTCAGCTCCAGCATCTGGAGTACAGCGGTCAGCTTCGGGCCAAACGTGGTATGATATTAGATTCCCTGGAGCGGATTGCTAAAATTTCTGAGCTCCCGGATTTCAGGGTTCAGGGAATGGATTTTCCCTGGTATTATCGCAATAAGGGGCAGTTTCCCCTGGGCCTTAAGGATGATGAAATTCGAGCTGGTTTTTACCGCTCCGGCAGTCATGAGCTGGTTTTTTTTCCGGAGTGCCGGATTCAGGACCAGCCAATAAACCGTTTGCTTGACCGTACCGTGGAGCTTCTGCAGCAGCGGGAAGTTGAGCCCTACCGGGAAGAGAAACACCAGGGAGAACTACGTCATCTGCTGCTGCGCTCGGCCCGCTGCACCGGGCAACAGCAGCTAACTTTTATAACCCGGGAAAAGAAACGAAGCCCCTGGCAGGAGCTGGCTGAAAAGCTTATTCAGGGGAATCCCGGGCTTAAGGGGGTGCATCAGAACATCAATCCCAGCCGCACCAATGTAATCCTGGGAGAGGAAACCAGGCTGCTGGTCGGGGAGCCCTACATAACTGAATATTTAGAATTCTATAGATTCATCATCTATCCCGAATCTTTCTTTCAGATAAATCAGCTGATGGCGGTCAAGCTTTATGATACCGTCAGGGAGATGGCCGGGAAAATCAGCAGCGGAGAGATAGTTGACGCCTACTGCGGAACCGGTTCAATCGGGATTTATCTCTCGGAGCTGAGCTCCAGGCTGGTGGGTTTTGACAGCAGTCAGGCTGCCATTGAAGCTGCCAGGTTCAATGCCCGGATCAATGGACTGGAGGGCAAGGTGAAATTTCACCAGGCTGAGGCTGAGGAGGCTCTGGCTGAAGTGCTGAATCCAGCCAGCCTGCTGATTTTAGATCCTCCCCGCAGCGGCCTGGACTCCGTAGTCAGAAAGGATATCCTGGAGATTGGCCCGGGGGGAATAATTTATGTTTCCTGCAACCCCGGGACTCTGGCCCGGGATCTTAAGGGACTTAAGGAAAGATACAGGATTTCTGAAATTTCTGGAATAGATATGTTTCCCCAGACCTACCATATTGAGACTGCTGTTCTACTGGAAAGGAAGGGAGGATAAATTTTGTGCATAAGGTATTAGCTTTATTTTTTGCTCTGCTGGCGGCTGCCGGTTTTTATTTTAATAACGAAATTGGTATTTTTGTGGGACTGACCCTGCTGCCCTGGCAGCTGGGCAGAATTAATTTTCCCTCCAGGCCCTATCTGGTTGTCCTGGCGGCTGCGGCTCTGCTCGGCATTATTTACTTTTTCCTGATTGGCTGGTATACTCTGCTGCTGGCTTTTATTTTTGTTATGCTCTATAATTACTGGGGCTACCGTCGTTTTATTGGTCTGGACCCGGGCGTCAGAAAAAAATAACCGGAGTTTAACCGGGCAATAACCGGGATCTGGTTCCTGGTATCAGGGTTTTTTTGAGAGGCAATTTTTAGGAGCAATTAGCTCTATCAGGCTCTCGTTTATCAATAAGTCAGCTTAAGAGGCAGCCGAGGGTGGTTCTCAGGGAAAATAATTATCGGGCTGGTATATAAATAATAGGGCTAGCATAAAAATAGGTAGTTTAATTTCTTGACAAAATCACTAAAATATAATATAAATAAGTTTAGGGTTTAATGT
>SLJX01000033.1 GCA_007134885.1 Halanaerobiaceae bacterium | reverse complement strand
TTTAATTTAATACTTAATATATTTGATTTTATTTAGCTTTATAATTAATTTATTAACATTATTGTTATGTTTTTTTATTAACAAATGGTAATAATTACTATCTAATAAAAAAAGGGTTAATGGGCAAAATCCCTTTAACCATGATTGATTTATCTAAATCTAGCAATTTTCCTGGGAAAATCAAATCAGCTGACCAATCTGCTCTTTCAGCCTCATCAACATCAATGCCGATCTTACCCAGCTCAAAAGCCAGCAGGACTAACCCTAACTCTCACCATAATCATCGACAATTTTAATTTCCTCGAAACTTAGAATTCGATGCATTCATCAGATTTTTTCTCTTTTTATAAAATGGGAAAATCCAAACCCGGAAAAAAACCGGGCAATAAACCTCAAAAAATGCCTTCTTCTAAAATCTGATCAGCTCCTTCTGCTCTTGTGCTTATAAGAAGCTTATGATATAATTATAATCGATATAAAAGTCTGGCTATGGCGCAGCTTGGTAGCGCGCTTGCTTCGGGAGCAAGAGGTCCCGGGTTCAAATCCCGGTAGCCAGACCATTTATATTGCAGACTATTTCATCCAACACCGGCAGGGCTTTTGTTTTGCTTTTTATTTAAATATTTAAATTTTACCGTTTTTACTGCTAATCCATCCGCGAAGCTATCTCTCTGGCAATCACCAGTCCGGCAACCGAAGCCTGCATCAACCCCCTGGTAATTCCAGCCCCATCTCCCCCGGCAAAAAGGTTTCTAACGGCTGTCTCCAGCTCGGCCGAAACTGCCAGCCGGGAGGAGTAAAATTTCACCTCAACCCCGTAAAGCAAAGTATCCCGGGAATAGAGCCCAGGAGCAATCTTATCCAGGGCTTCAATCATTTCAATCAGTCCGGATAAGTGTCTGTAGGGCAGGACCAGACTGAGATCACCGGGGGTGGCCTCCTTCAAAGTGGGGTCTACAATGCTGCGCTCAATTCTGGCCGGAGTTGAACGCCGGCCAGAGAGCAGGTCCCCCAGCCTTTGAATTAAAACCCCGCCGCCTAAAAGATTGGCCAGTTTAGCAATGGCCCGTCCATAGGTAATCGGCTCCTTAAAGGGTTCGGTAAAAGTTTTGCTGACCAGCAGGGCAAAATTGGTGTTTTCCGTTTTGATATCAGCATGACTGTGACCGTTGACGGTTATAAGTCCCTGGTTGTTCTCACTGACAACCTCACCATGGGGACAGGTGCAAAAAGTCCGCACCCGATCATCAAAGGTGGGAGACTGATAAATCAATTTGGATTCATAGAGATTTTCTGTCAGCGGCCTGGCTATGGCAGCAGGTGTTTCTACTCTAACTCCGATATCAACAGGATTAAGGCTGGTTTCCAGACCCATTTCCCTGACCTGGTCTGTGAGCCAGCTGGAATTTTCCCGACCCGGTGCCACTGAAACATAATCCGCTCTCAGCTCTTCTCCGGACTCCAGCTTTACTCCGGTAATTTTTCTTTTCTCCTCTGCCAGCAAAATCTCCTCTACTCTGGTCTTAAACTGAATTTCAACTCCTTTATCCAGCAGATAATCCCTCATTTTTCTTAAAACTTTCCTGGTATGGCCAGTTCCGAGATGGCGCAGCTTAGCTGGGATAAACTTAAGACCGGCCCTGACAGCTGTGTCGCGAAATTCTTCCATTTTTTTCTCATCAGCTCCAAAGATTCTCTCGGGAGCACCAAACTCAAGGTACCAGCTATCAGCATAATCGATCAGATCCTCCAGCTCTTCCCGGCCAATATATTCCTCCAGATTGCCGCCAACATTAGCAGACAGGGCTAATTTACCATCACTGAAGGCTCCTGCTCCCCCCCAGCCTGATACTATGGCACAGGAAGAACAGGAATAGCAGCCACTGCCGCTTCCCGGCCTTTCCTTCATAGGGCAGACCCTGTCATCAATATCCTCTCCCTTTTCCAGAATCAGTATATTCAGCCCAGGACAGTTTTCTATAAGTTCCAGAGCAGTAAAAATCCCGGTGGGACCTGCCCCGATAAGAATTACATCATATTTTTCCTTCATTTAATCAGCCTCCCTGCTCAACTTTAAATCTCCCGGAGAGATCATACCCTTTTTACTAAGCGGCAGATATATCAGCAGTGAAAGTACCGCCGGCAGAATAAAATGCATAAAAATAATGGCAGTCAGAGCCTGGCCTCCCATGACTTCCAGGCTGGTAACCTGACCAACCAGACCGCTGGTTCCCATGCCAGCCCCAATCCTGTTATTTTCCAGCCCCAGCATTACAGTTGCCACCGGGCCCAGCATTGCCGCAGCCAGGGTGGGAGGGATCCAGATCACCGGATTTTTTAAAATATTGCCGATCTGGAGCATAGAAGTTCCCAGACCCTGGGCCAGCAGACCGCCAAATCCATTTTCCCGGTAGCTGATCACCGCAAAACCAACCATCTGAGAGGAGCAGCCCACCGTGGCAGCGCCGGCTGCCAGACCCTCCAGCCCCAGAGAAATTGCCAGGGCTGCACTGGAAATTGGCAGGGTCAGAATCATGCCCATGATGGTGGCCACCACTATTCCCATGGGTAAAGGCCTGAGGGCAGTAGCAGCATTGATAGTGGCACCCAGCCAGTAGGAAAATCTAATAATTGCTGGTGCCATGAGAAAACCGGCTGCACCTCCTGAAATTATGGTAAAGGCCGGTACCAGCACAATGTCAACCGGAGTTTTACCGCTGATTCGGCGGGCCACTTCAGCTCCAATCAAAGCAGCTATCAGAGCCCCCACCGGCTCACCGATTTGCAGCAGAGCACCCTCGGCAGCAAACTCCACCATTCCAGCCCCCAATGCCCCGGTTACCAGGGAAGAATAGAGCCCCAGTCCTTTAACCCCGAGACTGGCAGCCACTCCAGCACCAATAGCCGGCCCCATCAGAAACTGAGCCGTATCTCCCAGTCTGATCAGAATGTCCAGCTGGAGAAGTTCTCCCAGCTGGGTAATAATTACCCCAATAATTAAAGAGGCAAATAGACCTAAAGCCATTCCATTCAAAATTTTAATTAAATACTGTCTGAGTCCTGACAGCAGATCCTTCATCTAACCAGCATCCTCCCCTTCAACAGCAGATTGCCTTCTCGCTCACTACTTTCTAACACTTAATCCGGAGATTAACCTGGAGAAAAATCAAATCCAAAAAATCAAATCTCTTAGCATAATCCCCAATCAGATAATAATCTAAACTTAATCTCCCGGTCTGTCCAGTTAAAACTTAATATCCCATCCGATCCAGAATAATATTATAACCATCCTCTCCATATTCCAGAGCTCTTTTGACCCGGCTGATAGTGGCAGTGCTGACACCGGTTTTATCAACTATATCTTCATAGGTTACATCATCTCTCAACATCCGTGCCACTTCCAGCCTCTGAGAAAGTGCCTGAATCTCACCAACAGTAGCAACGTCGGTAAAAAAACGATAGCATTCATCTCTGTTCTCAAGCTCTAAAATCGCATCAAAAAACTGATCTGTCAATTCATTTTCAATCTTTTTAGCCATTTTTTTCCTCTCCTTTTACTCCCACTCGATGGTGGCAGGTGGTTTGGAAGTAATATCATAAACAACCCTGTTAATCTCCTTAACTCTGTTAACAATTTTTCGAGAAATTTGATTCAGTTCATTCCCGGGGATTCTAACCCAGTCCGCTGTCATGGCATCGCTGCTGGAAACTGCTCGAAGAATGATGGGATAACCATAAGTTCTGGAATCTCCCTCCACCCCAACCGAACGAATATCAGGCAGCACAGCAAAGGCCTGCCAGATCTCCTGGCTGACCTGCGATTTTTTCAGTTCTTCCTGAAATATGGCATCAGCCTGCCTCAAAATTTCCAGCCTTTCCTCGGTGACCTCTCCAATAATTCTGATAGCCAGACCGGGGCCGGGGAAAGGCTGCCGGTAAATAATCTCAGCCGGCAGTCCCAACTCTTCCCCCAGCTCCCGAACCTCATCTTTAAAAAGATCGCGCAGAGGCTCAATTATCTCAAGCGACATCTTTTCTGGAAGCCCTCCCACATTATGGTGGGATTTAATCGTCTCTGCATTCCGGTGTTCCCCGCTTTCAATGACATCAGAATAAATGGTACCCTGAGCCAGATGAGTAATACCTTTCAGATTACCGGCCTCCTCTTCAAAAATCCTGACAAAGGTTTCACCGATAATCTCCCGCTTGGCTTCCGGATCTCTGACACCGGCCAGCTTCTTCAAAAATCTATCCCGGGCATCTACAGTAATTAAAGGAAGTTTAAATTCCCTGGTAAAGGTCTCAATTACCTGCTGGACTTCTCCCCTTCTCAGGAGACCGTGATCAATAAAAATACACTGCAGTCTATCACCAACAGCCCGATGGAGCAGAGCAGCTGTTACAGAGGAATCAACTCCCCCTGAGAGACCCAGCACCACTCCTGCTTCTTTATCCAGAGCTGATCTAATTTCACTTATTTTCTCACTGACAATTTTTTTGATATTCCAGCTGCCGGTTAAACCGCAGATCTGATGAATAAAATTCCCCAGAATTTCTCTGCCGTATTGAGTATGCTCAACTTCAGGGTGAAACTGCAATCCGTATAATCTTCTCTCAGTGTCAGCCATGGCAGCCACTGATAATTCTTCTGTTTCTGCCAGGATCCTGAAACCTCTAGGTACCTGCTCGATGCTGTCACCATGGCTCATCCAGACCCCCAGGGACTTCTTAAAACTCTTCTGCCATTTGCCCTCTCCCTTGCCGTTGCTTGCTATCCCCTGAAAGAGGTCAGCCCTTTCTTTGATGATAAGCTCAGCCCGGCCATATTCCGATCTGCTATTAGCCTTTAAACTCCCTCCCGGTAAAAGGTCGGCCATCAACTGCATTCCATAGCATATTCCCAAAATTGGCTTGCCCAGGGAAAAAATTCTGCTGTCTATTGAAGGAGCATCGGCCATTGTCAGGCTGGCCGGTCCCCCGGAGAACACAATTCCGGCAACTTCCTCTTTACTGAAATTATCCAGCCCTGCCTCCGGGGAAACAATCTCACTATATACACCTAGTTCTCTAATCCTGCGGGCAATCAACCTGACATACTGCCCGCCAAAATCGACCACCAAAATTATTCTTCTTTCCATTCCCGGCTCCTTTCTCCAGTTTTCTCCAGTAAAATTTGTCCTGCATATTTTCTACCCTCCAGGTAGCCTGGCTTTTATACTCTTTACCCCTTTAACCATAAAAATTATACCACAAATTGTTTCTGCAGGCAAAAAAGACAGCACACCCCGAAGGGAGTGTGCTGTCTGTTTAAATCAGATATTTATTTCAGGGAAGGAGGGCTTACATCATGCCGCCCATTCCTCCCATACCTCCCATGCCGCCCATGCCGCCGGGCATTCCACCGCCAGGAGGACCGCCATTATCGTCATCATCGTCGTCTTCTTTGTCTGCTACCAGGCATTCGGTGGTCAGCAGCATGGCTGCTGCACTGGCAGCATTCTGCAGGGCTGAGCGGGTAACCTTGGTCGGATCAATGATTCCGGCCTCAATCATATCAACATATTCGCCCTTCATAACATCGAAACCCTTGCCCTTGTGCTCGGTCTTCAGCTTTTCGCAGACTACCGAACCTTCATAGCCGGCATTGTCAGCAATTAATCTTACCGGTGCTTCCAGAGCTCTCTTTACCAACTGGACTCCGGTAGCTTCGTCGCCTTTAAGCTTCAGGTTGTCAAGAGCTGAAAGTGCCTCCAGGTAGGTCACTCCACCGCCGGGAACCAGGCCTTCTTCAACTGCTGCCCGGGTGGCGGAGAGAGCATCTTCCATGCGGTGCTTTTTCTCTTTGAGCTCGGTCTCGGTAGCAGCACCAACCTTGATTACTGCAACTCCACCGGCCAGCTTGGCCAGTCTTTCTTCCAACTTCTCTCTATCAAAGTCAGAATCAGTATTGTCAATCTGCTTTCTGATCTGGCTAATTCTGGCCTTGATATCATCGGCATTGCCTTCACCTTCAACGATAGTGGTATCGTCTTTGGTAATGGTTATCTTGCTGGCCTGACCCAGCATGCTGATATCGGCATTTTCCAGCTTGAGGCCGAGGTCTTCAGTAATCAGCTGACCGCCGGTCAGAATAGCTATGTCTTCCAGCATAGCTTTTCTCCGGTCACCAAATCCAGGAGCTTTAACAGCTACTGCATCAAAGGTGCCTCTGATTTTGTTGACTACCAGAGTAGCCAGAGCTTCACCCTCTACATCTTCAGCAATAATCAGAAGAGACTTGCCGGACTGAGCTACCTTCTCCAGCAGCGGTAGAACATCCTGAATGCTGGAAATCTTTTCATCAGTGATGAGAATGTAAGGATCTTCCATGGCAGCTTCCATGGTCTCGGTATCGGTTACCATATAGGGAGAAAGATAACCTCGGTCAAACTGCATACCTTCAACTACATCCAGAGAGGTCCCCATACTCTTGGACTCTTCCACGGAGATAACCCCGTCCTGACCAACTTTTTCCATGGCCTCAGCAATCAGGTCCCCAATCTCCTGATCATCAGCAGAGATAGCGGCAATCTGAGAAACTGCCTCTTTGCCCTCTACCGGTTGGCTGATCTTGGCTATCTCATCGGTCAGCTCGGCAACTGCCTTTTCTATACCTCTTTTCATCAGCATGGGATTGGCTCCCGCTGCAACATTCTTGATTCCCTCTTTGAAAATTGCTTCAGCCAGAACAGTAGCAGTGGTTGTTCCGTCACCAGCTACATCATTGGTTTTGGTGGCAACCTCCTTAACAGCCTGCACACCCATATTTTTAAAATGATTTTTTACTTCAATTTCCCGGGCTATACTTACTCCATCATTTGTAACAGTGGGAGAACCAAAGCTTTTTTCCAGTACCACATTTCTACCCTTTGGACCTAAGGTTACTTTAACCGAACGGGCTAAGAGATCCACGCCATCTTCCAGGGCCCGCCGGGCATCTTCGCCAAATTTTAAAGCTTTTGCCATTATGTTTCCCTCCTTATTTTATGTTTACTCAATTACTGCCAGAACGTCTTCCAGGCTTAAAACTATAATTTCTTCTTCATTAAGCTTAACATTGGTACCGGCAAACTTATCAAAGACCACGATATCTCCTACTTCAACTGCTTCCAGCTCGGAGTCAGCGCAGCCTTTGCCAACTGCGATAACTTCGCCCTGCTGGGGCTTTTCTTTCTTGGCGGTATCCGGTAAAACAATACCGCTGTCAGTCTTCTTTTCTTCCGGTTCAATCTGCTTGATAGCAACTCTTTCATTTAACGGCCTTAAATTCATTTACATTAACCCCCTTCTAAGTGACTTAAATTTATTTTTTGTTAGCACTCATTAAGGTTGAGTGCTAATATTCACAGTTTATATAATAATAAAGGGATTAAAAGAAATCAAGCATGATATTAAGCCCTTAAAGTCCTTGAAAAGCAATTAAACCATATATTCTATATATATTAGCTTTATTCTCTTATATAATACACTATTTGTAATTAGCATTTTATTTAGCAATTATCTTACCTTGAAAAATAGCAGGTATATTTTTCATCTATTGTTGTGCCCCAGAGGAGTATGTGGGTTTATTTTAAAAATACACCATCATATTTTCAGCTATTATTGTACACCGGAGAAGCAAGATAGGCATTTTAAATTGTTTCAACCAGCAGATCCAGCTCTTCTGCCAGGTCAGTAATTCGCTCTCCCAGCAGGTCCCGTCCCCGATCATCAAAGGAGATATCAGGCAAGATTACCAGCCCGGGATCAAACTCATCTTTAACCTCCCTTAGTTTATTTTTTATATCACGAAGAACCAGGAGACCGGCACAGTTTATGCTGCCTCCAAAAAATTCTGGTGTGACAGCTGCAAGTTCAATACTGGTCCGGGACTCTGATCTAAGCCTTTCCAGCACCGGGGCAAATCTCCCGGCTGCTCCCCTGGCGGTGACCAGCAGTATTCGGTCAGCCCGGGATTCCCCAACCCGGGATTTTAATGTTTGAAACTGCCCGGGAGAAAAGTCATAATTCATCACCAGTCCGCAGTAGCACCAATCCCGGCCTGGCATATCATCTTTCCCTTTTTCCCCCGCTGTCACCTGAACCTTAATTTTCTCTCCTGCCCGATTCAGGCTGACTGTAAATACTTTTTTCTGCTGAATCAACTTCTGAAACCTGTGAAAAGCGTCAACTCGGGAGAAAGGTTTATCCCCGTCTATTTCAAGTAAAATATCACCGGCCTTTATTCCGGCCATTTCAGCTGGAGAATTTTTTATAACTCCGGTCACCTCCGGCTTTAGATCATTAATTTCAGCTGACTCATAAATCAAGGGTAAATCCAGCCTGGAGCGCAGACCGGCTATATGTTTCTGCAGAAACAAGGAATCGACAGCCAGCATCTCTTTTAATTTGCTGGAAACCCGGGAGGTATAGCCCGGTTTAAATAAACGGATCAGCTTAAAGTTATCAATTGAATTTAGAAAATTTAAGGTTTTGGCTATCTCCTGAAACCCGGTTATTTCAGGCAGCATAACAATACTTCCCTCCAGTTCCAGATCAGTTTCTCCCAGTTTTTCTAAAATCTTCGGCAGCTTCTCCGGCTCTCCATCTCCCAGATATCTTCTTCTCAGATCAGGTTCAAGCATATTAACAGAAATGCAGAGCCTTAAAGGTTTCAGTCTTTCCAGCAGAGATATATCCTTTTTATGAAGAGTTACTCCGGAAGTAGTGATTTTAATTAGTGTCTCGGAATACTTCTTTCTAAGATTTCTCAAAATAACCCGCCAGCGGGGATGAAGAAAGGGCTCCCCCTCTTCAATCCGGGTGCTGGATTCACCTATCACCACAGGCTTTCCAGGATCAAGATAATCCAGCAGGTCTATTATCACCCCTTTCGGAAGGTGGTCAATACTGAAAGATTCAACTCCGGGAGGATTAAAATTATGACTGCAAAAAATACAGGCCTGCGAACAGGCCGAGGTCAGCGGCAGAATATTATATCGCTGGACACTTTGATATACCAGACTTTGAACATAACCCTGAATCATTCTTTCACCCTCTTTTACTGGCTTCCTATCAACAAAATGTGGCCCTTTTATTCCATTCACGAAGGTAGATAATTCAAAAATTGCTCTACCTCTACAGAGATAGGGTCGGTTCAACCTCCTGATCCAGGGGATCACTTTCTCCTCGAATCCTGCGGTAATAGGCGGCGGCTGCTATCATAGCAGCATTATCTGTGCAGAATTCCAGAGGAGGCAAAAAAAGCGGAATATTAAAGCTGTCAGCCAGTTCGGCAAAATCAGCCCGCAGCTGGCTGTTAGCCGCCACCCCGCCGGCCAGCAGCAGAGCCGCCGGATTATAATCCTCCAGGGCCATTTCTACTTTTAGTTTCAGGCTGTCCACCACCGCCTGTTGAAAGGAGGCTGCCAGATCCGGCAGGTCAATTTCCTCTCCCCGCTGTTTTTTATTGTGCACATAATTGATTACAGCAGTTTTTAAGCCGCTGAAGCTGAAATCATAGTCCCCGGAATCTTTCAGAGCCCGGGGCAGATCAATACTGTCAGCCGAGCCAGAGGCAGCCAGCTTTTCTACCGCCGGCCCTCCCGGATATCCCAGTTCCAAAAACCTGGCAACTTTGTCAAAGGCCTCCCCGGCAGCATCATCCCGGGTTCTCCCCAGAATCTTATAATCAACCTGATCAGAAAAATAGATTAAATCCGTATGCCCACCCGAAACCGTCAGGCAGAGAAAGGGGGATGGAATTTCATCCTGGATCAGAAAATTGGCATAGATATGTCCTGCCACATGGTTGATCCCCAGGAAGGGAATATCCAGAGCAAAGGCCAGTGCTTTAGCAGCAGCAAATCCAACCAGCAGAGCCCCGACAAGACCCGGCCCCCGGGTAGCCGCCACCGAGCTTAAATCAGAAAACTCAATTCCTGCTTCTCTGAGAGCCGCTAAAATTATTTTATCTATCACTTTGAGGTGCTGGCGGGAGGCAATTTCAGGTACCACTCCGCCAAAATCACTGTGCCAGTCAATCTGGGAAGCCACGATGTTAGAAAGCAGCACCGGCCCCCCGGGAGTACCCTCAATAACCGCAGCGCAGGTCTCATCACAGGAGGTTTCCACCGCCAGGATAAAAAAGTTCTCATTTTTTCTTTTGCGTGCTTTATTATTTTTCTCATTATTATTCTTGTTATTATCTTTATTATTTTGCATAATTATAATTCACCATGTTTTCCATTTTCCCGTAATATTTTATTGCTGTTTCTCCCCCTCCTGCTGGTTTTCACTCTCCCGGTTGATAACAGCCTGAGGCTTTTTCAAGTATTTAGGCTCCAGCTCTTCAGGCGGAGTCACCAGCTCCTTTCGACAGTACTTCTCTCCCAGCTCAGCCAGCCTGCCTCCCCGGCCCTGGGTTTGATAATCAGCCAGCAGATCAATTTGACACCCGGTACAATCAGACTTCATCCAGCCCTTAAGCACTTCCTCAAGCTTCTGATAATAGGTGGAGACAGCCGGACCCACCACCAGCAGCCGGGTGGTATTAGCCCGAGATTCTGCCAGCATTTCCGGCAGATCCTCCAGGGCCAGAGCCTGGTCCTCTGCCAGCCGGGCTTCAGGCGGCAGAAAACTGCACCCCCCCTGAAAAATAGCAGTATAAACCCTCCGATGCCCAGCATCCAGCACAGGAAGGAGACAGCAGTCAGCCGCCAGATAGGGGGCAGCGGTCAGCTCCAGACTGGAAACTGCTGCTACTTCAAGACTGTTAACCAGGACAAAACTTTTAACTGTTGCCAGGGAAATCCGCAGGCCGGTAAAGGAACCGGGGCCGACATCAACCGCTATTCCATCAAGATCACCCAGTTTGAGCCCGCTCTCCTTAAGCCTGTCTCTCAGGGCAGGAATCAGGCGCTCATTATGGCGGTGACCCAGATGAATATTGTAATCAATCACCATCCTCGCTTCCGACCGGATACCCAGTGAAAGCTGTTTGCTGGCAGAGCTAATGCCCAGTATCTTCATATTCCTTCAACCCCTTCATCAGCCTGCCGGATCTTTCTCCGGCAGCTCTGATTGATAATCTCCGCCCCTGCTCTCCTGTTCTCTCGAATATGATTTCCAGGTAATCAGAGCAGTACTCCCGAAAAAGCTCCGGCCATTCCACCAGCAGCAGACAGCTTTCCTCGAGCAGATCATATAACCCCAGATAATCCAGTTCTTCAGCCGAATTCAGGCGGTAAAGATCAGCATGGTAAATAATAAATCCCTCCGCCTGATAGTCATTAAGAAAGGTATAGGTGGGGCTGGTAACCCGGCTGCCGGGAATCAGCTGATTAATTACACCCCGGACCAGACAGGTTTTACCGGAACCCAGCTCTCCTCCCAGCAGCACAACCAGAGCTCCTCCCTTAGATTGACCACCGCTGCTGCCAGCCTGATCCTTCCGGTCCCCTGCAAAAATGGCAGCAGCCTGCCGACCCAACCTGCTGCCTATCTCAGCAGTTTCCTCAGGAGAATTACTTTTTAATACTATCTGATTTTCTGCCGAATTTTCTCTTATTTCAAAGCTCATAATAAACTTCCACCTGCATCTATAAATTTCCAATTTTTACAGCCGACTTCATCCCATGATCCTGTACTTTCTCAAACTTCCACAGACTTCCTCAGCCCTCATCCACTTTCTCACCCGAAATAAAAACTGCTTCCACCTCAGCGCTCATCTCGAAGGGGTCCTCTGAAAAAACAACCAGATCTGCATCCTTGCCCTCTTCCAGGCTGCCAACCCGGTCGTCAATCCCCAGAATGCGGGCAGGATTGATGGTAATAGCCCTGAAGGCCTCTTCCCGGGGCAGCCCTGCTTTGGCTGTCAGGGCAGCATAAAGGGTCAGATTATGCACCGGAACCACAGGATGATCACTCATGATTGCCACAGTGACACCGGCCTCAGCCAGCACGGCAGCAGTTTTAAAATCCCTTTCCCGCACCTCCACCTTGGAGCGGGTTGTCATGCTGGGACCGACCACCGCCGGCACCCCGGCTTTCGCCAGCTCTTCGGCAACTTTATGCCCTTCAGTGCAGTGTTCCACCGTAAGCTTCAGGGAAAATTCCCGGGCAATTCTCAGGGCTGTCATTATATCATCGGCCCTATGGGCATGGGTCTTTAAAGGCAGCTCACCCTGCAGCACCGGTATTAAAGCCTCATATTTTAAATCCCTTTCAAAAGGCTCATCGTCCTTTTTGCTGTTCTTTTTGGCCAGATAATTTTCTGTCTCGACAAAGGTTTTCCTCAGCAGAGCGGCTACCGCCATTCTGGTGCTGGGAGATTGATTTTTTTCTTTATAAACCCTCTTGGGATTTTCTCCAAAGGCAGCTTTAATCCCAACTGGATTCTTAACAATCATCTCATCGATCACCTGGCCGCCGGTTTTGAGAGCCAGGCACTCTCCGCCAATCACATTGGCGCTACCCGGACCGGCCATGACGGTGGTAATTCCGTGCTCCCGGGCATCCTGCAGGCCCTGATCCTCAGGATTAATGGCGTCAATTGCTCTAAGCTCAGGAGTTACCGGCGATGTCATTTCGTTATAATCTCTTCCTTCCCAGCCCAGACCTTCCTCACCAATACCGAGATGGGTATGAGCATCTATCAGTCCCGGGGTAACAATTCTGTCAGAATAGTCATAAACCTCAGCCCCGGCGGGCACTTCCAGGTCCCGGCCTATTCCCTTAATTTTATCATCTTCAACTAGCACCACAGCATTCTCAATGATTCCCTCCTGACCCATGGTTCTAACCTTTCCTGCTTTAATGACTATCACGCTATCTCCTCCTGAATTGGGATTTAATTGCTGCCCGGCAAAATAAAAAATTCAATACCCACCAGCTCGCTAAATCAATAAAATTCAATGTACTTCTCATATTTAAAGCTATGTAATATCTTGTGATATCTGCAAACACTACAAACAGATCTTCCTCCGCTCATCTTTTTTATTGTTCATTCCTGGTTCAAAGAAAAAGTCGGCCTGAGAAAACCCACCTGGTTTCCCCGGTGATTGGTGACCTCTGGCTTCCGATATTTCTTCAGCACATTCTGGGAACCATCCCCCAAAACTGAATTATGTTCCAGAAATTTCATCACCACCGGCGGAACAGCCCGGCTTCTGCCATCCCGGATTTTAATTGCCAGTCCTCTGCTGCCAAAACCCAGACAAAATACTCCTTCGGCCCCGGATTTAGCCACAATTCTTCCTTCAGCCCCGGCAATCAGATCGGAATTGAAACGGCCCTTGCCTCCCACTGCCAGAGGGTTGGCCAGCATGGCCTCCCTGATTATCTCTGCCGGCTTTCTCAGCTCCCCGGGCATCTCCGCCGGGTCGCTCAGCCGGGCAAACGCCAGAGCCATATTCCGCAGGGGCAGGCCGTAAACCACCACCCCACAGCCATCTTCTCCAGTGACTATTCTCTCCCGGGGATAGCTGCTGACCCTGCTGACACAGGATAACAGCTGCTGCTGCAGGGGATGGGAGAGCTTGAAGTAATTTTCCAGATCCCAGGACTTATGCCGGCAGAGAGCCAGCATACCGGCATGCTTACCAGAGCAGTTGTTATAGATTGGACTGGCACCCTTGCCGGAGGCCAGCAGCTTCTTTCGGGCTCCTTTGCTGTAGGGCAGATGAGTTCCGCACTTTAAATAGTCCTCGGTTAAATCAATCTTTTTTAATATCGAACTAACCAGTCTGATATGTAACGCTTCTCCGCTGTGGGAAGCTGTCATGACAGCCAGCTCCTCCTGGCTGAAGTCAAATTCAGCTGCAGCTCGCGATTCCACCAGGGGAAGGGCCTGAATTGGCTTGGCCGCTGACCTCCAGTATGTTTTAAGATCCTCCTGGCCCTGAACCTGTAGAGTTTTACCTTTGCTGTTAACAAGTACCGCTGAACCGAAGTGCTGACTTTCCATCAGTTCTCCTCTAATAACATCTACCAGCTTGGCCTGCTGCAAGTTTATTACCTCCCGGATGTTTTCCTGCCATAACTCTCTTCTCCCATATTTCTAGTTCTGGACCTCACGATAAATCTCCTCTATTCTGCCG
The DNA here is from genome assembly GCA_007134885.1 of Halanaerobiaceae bacterium. Classification (GTDB taxonomy): domain Bacteria; phylum Bacillota; class Halanaerobiia; order Halanaerobiales; family Halarsenatibacteraceae; genus T1SED10-84. The sequence continues at coordinate 31,970 of SLJX01000033.1, read as the reverse complement.
GGATAATTGCTCCTCTGATAATCTAAATTGCTGTAAATTTTAAACTGAAAGGCAGGCAGACAAAAGTTAAAGCCCCCAAAAGGGGGCCTGTTATGTAGTCCTCTTATCTATCCAGCCTGGATTAAAAGCCTAAAAGTCTATCAAACCCAGGCTTATTTCAATTGCCCGGTTAACCTCTTTTATTATCTCGGGATCCAGTCTGGTAATATGCCTTTCCAGTCTCTGCTTATCCAGGGTTCTAATCTGCTCCAAAAGTATTACCGAATCCTTATCAAGTTCACTATCCCCGGCCTCTATCTCAACATGGGTCGGCAGTTTGGCTTTTCTAATTCTGGAGGTAATGGCAGCCACAATTACTGTTGGACTGTACCTGTTGCCAATATCATTCTGGATTATAACAACCGGCCGGGTTCCCCCCTGCTCCGAACCCACCACAGGATTTAGGTCGGCATAAAAAACATCACCTCGTAAAATATCCACTGTATTCACTCTCCACTAACATTTATCACTTTTATTTATTCAATCACATCCTGCCAGATTATCTTCATAAAATGTAATAGCCTGCTGGTTGGATAAAAGCCCCTCATCGGCCAGATCTCTGTTTAAATCACTCATTTCCAGATAACCATTTCTTAACTGCCTTTTCATCTGATCTCTCTTTAAGTGAACCAGGTAAAGCCGAACAGCCTCCTGAAAAAATTCACTGTTGCTGATAGTTTCACCGGAAGCAAGATAACCTTCCACTTCATTCATCAAATTATCGGGCAGGCTGATCTGCAATAATTTTTTATCCCCCACTTGCTACACCCCCGCTATTTTTTCTCTGAAATACTGCCCCTGTTAGAGTTCTCGGCCTCCGATTCCTTTTCGATAATCTTTTTATAGCCCTCAATCATTTCTTGAGCAATTTTTTTCCGCTCTTCCTCGCTCAAATCCCTTGACTTTTTTAGAAAGTCTCTCATTGTATCTCTCCCTCTAATTATTAAAAATATGCTAAAAATGATTAAGGAAAAGAAAACATCTTTTTTTTAGTATATCTTAAGAAATCCAGACTGTCAACCTCAAATCCCTATAATTTCAGGAACCCTGACAAATTTTTGCAGAGAATTAAGCTCAATTAATAATTATAGTGCAATAAACAGATAATAAAGATTGAATTAAGGCTAAATTGCCAGATAAAATCCGCTGCTCCGGCAATAATCAATCAGGCGGGAGTAGCTTTCCCCGGACTTAAGGGTTTCAGAATCTCCAATCAGAATCAGCTTCATTTTTGCCCTGGTAAGGGCTGTCAGCAGCAGATCAAAATCTTTGAGACTGCCCAGGTAATTTTTGCGGTTGCTTCTGACAAGACTGACAATCATAACATCTCTTTCCAGCCCCTGATATCCTGCAACGGTGCTAATCAAAACCTCTTCGGCCAAACCCATCTGATTTAGATAACGGCACTGATCCTGGTAAAAGGTCATTATTCCGATCCGGGTAGATTTTAGACCACTTCTTTCTCCAGTATAAATAAGATCAGCAGCTATCTCCGCTTCCACCGGGTTAAAGTAAGAATCGGATTTTGGATGCTGTTTTTCAGCTGCCAGTAAATTTCTGGTATCAAGAAACACCATTGTTTCTTCTCCCAGTATAGCTTTTTCTTCAGGAGTTTCTGCCTCTCCAGCTCTGTTTTCCGGAAATAAGCTTTTTCTCTTTCGGTGATTGGCCAGCATCGAGCCGGCATAATTTTCATCTCCGGAGAGATGGCTGTTAATATAACCCATAATAGCTTCCGGCAGCCGGTGCTGAATCCGCAGCTGCTGGCAGAAATCCAGACTCTGCTCCTGTAACAGTCTGGTATACAGGCTGTTCTTTGAGGAGCCTGTGTGGGAGTTAGCTGCCAGCATCACTCTTTTTGTCTTCAAAAGAGCTGGAAGAACTGCTGTTTCTTTAATAAGATTGGCATCATCAACAGTTAGAAAATCAAAGTCTCGCTCCTGAAAAAATTCAGCAGAAATTTCTCCGGGAGTGGCCAGCACCACCTGCGCTTTCTCCAGCAGAGAATTTACCGCAGCTCGTTTTTTATCAAAAATCCTCTCCTGAAGAACCTCAAGCCTTTCCTGAAATCGCAGCTGAACATCTCTGCGGTTCAGATTAACTCCAGCAGATTCGCGGCCTGCAGCCAGATTTTCCTTTTCAGTTTCCAGATCCAGGGCCTGAATTTCCAGCCGGCGGGAGTCCAGATATTCTTTTTCCTCCAGCACCTGATTGGCCAGTCTGGTTTTTCGGTGAAATTCCGTGTTCCTTCCGGGATAACCAGCCCGGGTTACTTTAATGGCGGAAGCCGCCAGTTTTTCAGCAATCAGATCCAGCACTCTGCGGGATTTGGCCACTGCCAGAACCTGTTCCCCCTTTTTAACCGCCTGGCTGATTATTTCAATAACTGTTTCTGTTCGGCCCGTCCCCGAACCTCCATCCAGCAGAAAATAATCCCGGCAGTTGAGAGCTTTCTGAACCGCCGATTTCTGCTCCGGCACCAGGTCCCTGTTATTCCAGTCCCTGATCCGTATCTCCTGCTTGAGCCAGCCCGGCTGAGCCCGGCCCAACAGCATTACATCTCTCAGCCTTCTGGCAGAACCACTGATTTCCCGGCAGGCCTGGACTGCCTCCTCACGTCTGCGGTAGACATCTTCACTGTAATAGAGATCAATGGTAAAACGGGTATCAGCTGAAAAATCAGGCAGCCCGGAATTCAGAGCAGTTAAATAATAATAGGGAGACATTTCAATAACCTCGGCGGTCACTGCCTCACCTTCCCCCTGGCCTCCGTGATTTATCAGAACCGTATCCCCTTCTCCAATCAGGTTTTCCGGCAGTTCCCTGCCGGGCCTGGGAGAATAGAGCAGCAGCAGATCTCTATTATCAAAATAGCTGCCGTTTTTTCTCCCCCTGAGACCGGTTACCGCCTGTCCTCTTTTCTTCCTGGCATGGATGTTAAAATGTTTAAGCTGGAGCCGGAATTTCTCTGCCTGTTCTTCCCGCTCCTCGACAATCTCCTGCTGCATTTTTTTGATATATTCTACCAGATCAGGAGCCATAATTCTCTCGGGATTGGCCGGAGTTAACCTGACATTCACTCCCCCGATCTGATTATCATCCATTCGCTCGATCACCCGGGCAGCAACCTTCTCAGCCAGTTCAACCTCAGCCTTATTATTTGAGATATTAATTTTTCCGATATCATCACTGGCTACCCCGCATTCATTGATAAAAGCACCTACTATATCACCCGGGCCTATCTTTTTTTCAAATCCTGTGATAATTATTTTTATCATTTACTGCACCTCCTGCCACAAGCTCATCTAACCGCTCTCTGCCGGTTGATTTTCTTCATCCAGATATGCCCTGCTGCCTACTGCCTGCTGCTGTTTTTGATATTTACCGCTGTAAGGACGGGCTGCCGGTTGATCCATCCGGGCAAAGACCAGCTGACAGATCCTCCGGCCGGCAAAGAGTTTAATGGGCAGTCTGTTGGCATTATAAAGTTCCAGGGTAATCTGCCCTTCAAAGCCAGGATCAACCCAGCCGGCATTCTGGATAAAAAGTCCCATTCTTCCAATGGAACTACGCCCCTCCACAAAAGCAGTTACATCATCCGGCAGGGCAATATATTCCGCTGTCGCAGCCAGCAGAAAGGAATGAGGAGGAATAACAATTTCATCCTGTTCCAGCCTTTCATATTCCGGTTTATCTTTCAGTGTCATGTATTCCATGAGGTTCTCATTAATTTTTAAAAAGCTGCTGTCCAGCCTGAGATCAACGGAAGCCGGCTGGATCTGTCCCGGCTCCAGCGGTTTTATCTTTAATTCGCCTGAATTGACCATTTCCTGCAGTGCTCTATCTGATAAAATCATCTGCTGTCTCCTTTAGCTTGCTGCCTTACCCGCAGTCAGCTGATCATTTATTAACTGTTACTCAGCCATATTCCTCACCAGATCGGCCCGGGTAACTATCCCTACCAGTTTGCCATTCTCCAGAACCGGCAGGCGGTTAATCTCTTCTCTGCTCATCATGGTGGCAATTTCATTAACCGGGGTATCAGGTTCGATTGTTTCCACCTCGGTAGTCATCAGCTCTCCAACCTTGACGGCAATGTACTTTTTGAATTCCTCGCGAAATTTGCGGTAACTTTCAATATATATTATTCCCCCGATCAAATTTATATACTCGGGAAAATGCAGCTTTTTATCCTTAACAATCAAATCCTTTTCACTAACAATTCCCACCAGTTTGCCATCCTTGACTACCGGGAGACCGCTTATCCGGTGCTCGCTCATCAGCTTTGCCGCCTCCTCGACACTGGTTTCGGGATCTACCGTTATTACTTCACCGGTCATAATATCCCGGGCTGTCTTCATCCTGTTCGCCTCCTGAAATCGCTTTATTATTTTACTGATAAACCTGTTCCAGAGAAATAAAGGCCTCCGGCAGATAATCCAAAATATCCCCGGCAATTACAGAATAACTGCTTAAATCCTCTCCTGCCAGCTCTCCGGCCCGACCGTGAAGATAGGTTCCCAGGCAGGCCGCCTTCTCAGCCGACAGTCCCTGGGCTATCAGGGCAGCTATAACTCCGGCCAGCACATCTCCGCTGCCGGCAGTTGCCATGGCCTCACAGCCGGTGGGATTAACAAAGAGCTCTCCCTCCGGCAGAGCTATCAGAGAATCTGCACCCTTTAATACCAGGGAGAGAGAATTTTCCCTGGCAAAGTCCGGGGCAAGGGACAGCCTTCTGGCCAACACCTCCTCCAGAGAAAAGCCGGTAAGTCTGGCCATTTCTCCCGGGTGGGGGGTGACAGCCAGCTCCCGGGAAAAATCTTTCAGAAGAGTAAGAGAGCTGATATTATTTAAGCCATCAGCATCAATTACTGCCGGAATTTCCAGGGAGGAGAGCAGCTGACAAATCAGCTCTTCCAGTTCCGGACTCCGACCCAATCCCGGGCCCAGCAGCAGCACGTCAGCTTTAGCAGCGGCTTCCAGAATTTTACTGCAGCTTTCTCCGGTCAGCCTGCCCTGCTCCGAAGGAAGTTCCCGGGTTATCAGCTCGGGTGCTCCAGCCGCGGCAGCTTTTACCACTGCCCGGGGAGCAGCCAGTTCCACCAGGCCGGCTCCACTTCTCAGAGCTGAAAGTCCCGAGAGCAGGGCTGCCCCTGACATCCCCCGGGAGCCGGCAACCACCAGAATTCTGCCAAAGCTCCCCTTGTGTCCGGTTTCTGGCCTTGGGGGCAGCAGCAGAGAGGCTTCTTCCTCATTCAGCATATAGTTTTCAACTTCAAGTCCCTGATAAACCTCAGGGGGAAAATCCAGATCAACCACCTGAATCTGACCGCAGAAGGACCGTCCCGGGTAGAGGATCTGACCCAGCTTCAGGCTTGCCATGGTCACCGTCCAGTCTGCCTCTATCACAGGACCCTCGACCTTTCCGCTGTTAACATTTAAGCCTGAGGGAACATCAACAGCCAGAACCGGCTGGGTCTGGCTGTTGGTCAGTTCTATCACCTCGGCTGCCAGCTCCCGGGCTGCTCCGGTAATACCGGTACCCAGCAGGGCATCGACCAGATAGGCAGCCCGGTCAAGCTGCTCCCGCAGCTCCTCCCGCTCCAGCTCGGCTATTTCCTGCATTCTAATTCCGGCCAGCTGGCAGAAGCGGTAATTTTGGGCCGTTATTCCTGTAAACTCTTCCGGAGATTTCAGAATAAGCACCCTTACCTGATACCCCCGGCGGTCAAGATAGCGGGCTGCCACCAGTCCATCTCCTCCGTTATTACCGCTGCCTGTAAGAATAACAATCTCCTCAGAGGCTTCCGGCCGGGCCAGTTCCTCCAGCCAGCTGGCCACAGCCCGGCCGGCTGTTTCCATCAGAAGGATTTCCGGTATACCCAGTTCCACAGCTTTTTCATCGGCCTGCTGCATCTGTTCTGCAGTCAGTAACAGCACTATTATCTTCTCCTTCCTTCGGCAATGATTGAAGCCAGGGCAAATTTCCTTTCATGGCTTAAGCTTATCTGCCAGCAGGTAATACCCAGTTTCTCAGCTGCCCGCCGGGCTCCCCTGTTTAGCCTCAAATCCGGGGCACCGGTCCGGTCTGTTACAACTTCTATCTCCTGCCAGCAGAGAAACTCAAGCTCCCGGTGGAGAATTTTATAAACCGCTTCTTTGGCGGCATACCGGCTGGCCAGCGATTCAGCCGGTATGGGCTGTTTCAGACAGTAATCTCTCTCTTCTCCGGTATATATTCTCTGCAAAAATCTGCTGCCAAATCTCCGGTGAAGCCCGGCAATTCTCTCGACCCGAACCAGATCCACCCCGTGACCAATTATCATGGTTACTCCACCGTCACACTTTTGGCCAGATTACGGGGTTTATCGATGGAGCAATTCAAATTATGGGCTGTATGATAGGCCAGCAGCTGCAGTGGCAGCACTGTTAAAACACCAGCCCAGAGTTCATTGCAGGCAGGCAGTTCAATAAATTGATCAAATTCTTCTTTATCTTCAATAGTCCCGGCAGTGGCAATGGCAATAACCCTGCCGCCCCGGGCCTTTACTTCCTTGACATTGCTGAGAGTTTTACTGACCAGACCTCTGCGGGTAAAGATTGCTATCACCGGCACACCCTCCTCTACCAGGGCCAGGGTGCCATGCTTTAGCTCACCGGCGGGATAGGCTTCAGCATGAAGATAGGATATCTCCTTTAATTTTAAAGCACCTTCCAGAGCTAGGCTGTAGTCCAGGTTACGTCCGATAAAAAACATGCTGCTGTGATTTTTCAAATAATCAGCAGCCTCCCGGCAGCTGTCCTCCACCCGGTTTAAAGCTGCCGTGATTTTTTCCGGCAGCTTCAAAAGTTCCCGGCGGTAGGTCAGAAGTTCTCTCTCAGGCAGAGTAGCCCGCAGCTCGCCCAGTTTTAATCCGGTAAGATATAGGGCTGTCAGCATGGCTGAATAGGCCTTGGTGGAAGCAACTGCTATTTCCGGTCCGGCTTTAAGATCAACCACGGCATCGGCCTCTCGCGCTATACTGCTCCCAATGGTATTGGTCAGTGCCAGAACCCGGCTGCCCCTGCTTCTGGCAAGCTTGAGGGCTGCCAGGGTATCGGCGGTCTCTCCAGACTGACTCATCACCAGCGTCAAAGAATTTTCATCAAGAAAGTTCTTTTTATATCTCAGTTCGGAGGAAATTTCCACCTCTACCGGAAGATTGGCCAGCTCTTCCAGAATATGCCGCCCCACCAGTCCGGAATAATAGGCTGTTCCGCAGGCGGTAATCAGCACCCGGTCAATTTCATCACCCCAGATCTCAGCTACTTCAGGAAGTTTAACCTGGTCCCGGTCCAGATAAGCTGCCAGCAGTCGGCGGACCACTGTGGGTTGTTCATATATTTCCTTCAACATAAAATGTTCATAACCCTGCTTTTTAACCATTTCAGCATCCCAGTCCGCCTGGAAAATATCAGCTTCGATTTCCTCACCAGCGGCTGAAAAGATGCTGATTTCATCCTCCTTTAGTACTGCCAGTTCGCCATCCTCCAGGATATGAAACTTTCTGGTAGCATTAAGCAGGGCCGGCATATCTGAAGCCAGATAATTCTCCTGCTCTCCCAGTCCGATCACCAGCGGACTGGCCTGGCGGAGGGCATAAATCTTTTCCGGCTCCCTGTTATCCACCACAGCCAGAGCATAGGATCCTGCCAGCTTTTCCTGCAGTTCTCTCAGAGCCGCTATCATATCACCCTGATGAACTTCCTCCAGCAGATGGACCAGCACCTCGGTGTCGGTCTCAGAGCAGAAGCTGTGACCTGCTGCCTGTAGTTCGGCCTTGAGAGACTGATAATTTTCAATAATACCGTTATGGACCAGGGCAAAGCGTCCCTGGCAGTCCTGGTGGGGATGGGAATTGTCATCGGAAGGAACTCCATGGGTGGCCCAGCGGGTATGACCTATTCCCAGATAACCCCGAAGACTTTTTTGCCGGAGTCTATTTTCCAGTTCATCCAGAGTGCCCTGGCATTTAACTACCTGCATCTCATCCTCATCCAGCACTGCTATTCCAGCTGAATCATAACCTCTATATTCCAGTTTCTTTAAACCCTGAAGCAGAAATTTCTCTGCCCCTGCTTTGCCGGCATAACCAATTATTCCACACATATGCAGTCCTCCAGTTTATATAGTGAAATCGTAATATTCATTTAAGATTTTCTGGAAGACCTCCCGGCCGCTCTGTCCCTGCAGTTACCTCCAGGTTTTAACAGCCAGTTTCAGGACCGGTCTTCAGGCCCGGGAGCATCCGCCGAATTATTCGATTAACTCCCTTCCTCGTCATCCTGCCCAAGAAGTGCCTGACAGGATCAGGCGCTATCATACTGTCGATTTAAATCTCCAGGTTAATTTGATTATCAAACAGATCCATCCTGGAACTTTAAAACCCCCGTCCAGAGTCTTTAGAGTCCTGAAAAATTTCTGTCTACTTTCCGATAATCACCGTATCAGCCCTTAGATTTACAGTAATCACCTCCTGATTTTATCCAGCAATTTTAAGTCCTATTTGATAACAGACTAGAAATCCAGAGAATTTAGTTAAGCTCCTCGCCAACAACCCCGGCAATTCGCTCTCCCCATTTTTCCAGCAGAGCTTTATCACGACCCTCCAGCATCAGCCTGATAACCGGCTCGGTGCCCGAAGCTCTGACAAAAATCCTGCCCTCCTGAAGTTCTCTTTCACCTTCAGCAACAATCCTAGAAATTCGGGAATTACCTTCCAGCATCTCCTTATTTTCCACCCTGACATTTTTTAAAAGCTGGGGCCATTCCTTAAGGCCCTCTGCCAGCTTACTCAGAGGTTTGCCGGTCTCGGCCATCACCTCCATAATCTTAAGGGCTGTCAGCATTCCATCCCCTGAAACATTATGTTCCTTAAAGATTATATGTCCTGATTTCTCACCTCCCAGACTTAAATTTAGCTCCTGAATCCTGGCCAGCACATATTTATCTCCATTGTCAGCATAAATAACCTCAACTCCGGACTTCTCCAGAGCTTCAGCCAGACCTAGATTGCTGTAGCGGGTAGCCACCACCCGGTTGCCCTTTAGTCTCCCCCGGCGGGAGAGATGGCTGCCGCAGATATACATGATATAATCACCGTCAATCTCTCTGCCCTGTTCATCAATCAGAATAACCCGATCAGCGTCACCATCCAGAGCAATTCCCAGATCAGCTCCCTCGACCAGCACAGTCTCCCTCAGCACCCTGGTATTGGTAGAGCCACAGTCTACATTGATCAGCTCACCCTGGCCGGAATGATTGATAACTTTAATCTTCTCCAAACCGGCTCTTTTCAGGATTTGGGGACCCAGCTTATGGGCGGCGCCATGGCAACAGTCCAGTACTACAGAAAGACCGGAAATATCACCGGTATAGGAGGTCAGCAGACTGTTCAAATAAAACTCAATTAAGTACCTGCCCTCCTGCTGGCGGCCCACCTTTTCATGGGTGGGTCTGACCAGCTCAGCCTCCAGCCTGGTTTCAATTTCTTCTTCCATCTCCTCCGATATTTTCATCCCTCCGGAGCCAAAAAACTTAATACCGTTATCCTGGATGGGATTATGGGAGGCAGAAACCATTATACCTCCAATCACCGGCCGGCTTCTGGTCAGATAGGAGACCGTCGGAGTTGGCACAACCTCCAGATCTACCGTATCAATTCCCAGCGAGTTGACCCCGGCTGCCAGAGCTGCAGCCAGCATATCGCCGGAAATTCTGGTGTCCCGGCCAATAAAAACCTTTTCCTTTTCCCCGCAGCTGAACCTGGCTTCTTCCTCAAGCACCGAAGCGCCTGCCCGGCCCAGTTTAAAGGCCAGCTCCGGAGTTAGATCCTGATTGGCAACACCTCTCACACCATCAGTTCCAAATAAATCTCCCAATTATATCAACCCCCTCTCTCTGATTAAAATTTACCGGCTATTTCTCGACCGCATTCCGGGCAGCTGCCCTGCTGCAGCCTGCTACTGCCGGAAAAACCGCTTCTTTTGATTACCAGACTGCCGCACTCCGGACAGCTGGTATCCCTTCCGCCTGGCCCGGCCACATTTCCCAGATATACATAATCCAGATAGGACCGGGCTGTCTCATAGGCCTCCTCCATTACCTGGAGGTTGGTGGCCGGCCTGTCAGATTTATAGGCTGGATGATACCGGGAAAGATGCAGGGGTATTTCGGAATTTAAGTCAGCCAGAAAACCGGCCAGTTCTCCAACATCCTCCGGTGAGCTGTTTTCACCGGTAACCAGCAAACTGGTTACCTCCAGATGAACCCCGGAAGCAGCAAGCCGCTTTAAATTCTGTTTAACCGGTCCGACCCGACCCTGACATAATCTTTGATAAAAATCATCCTGAAAGGATTTCAGATCTATATTACAGGCCGAGATAAAGGGAATCAGCTCCTCCAGCGGCTCCCGGTTGACAAAACCATTGCTCACCAGCACAGTTTTATAGTTCTCTTCCCGGGCCAGTTCGGCCGTTTCCCGGACAAATTCATACCAGATCAGTGGCTCGGAATAGGTGAAGGAGATTATCTCCTGGGGCTTTTCCTGACATAGTTTTATTATTTCCCGGGGTTTATATTTTCTCACCGGAGGGTCTCCCTGACTTATTCTCCAGTTCTGGCAGAAATCACAGGCCAGATTGCAACCCCAGGTGCCCAGGGAGAGAGTTTCCCGGCCGGGGAAAAAATGATAGAGGGGCTTCTTCTCGATGGGATCCAGGGACAGTGAACTTACCTCTCCGTAATTTAAGGAGAAGAGCTCCCCCTCCCGGTTTTCTCTGGCCCGGCATCTGCCTCTCTCGCCTGCAGTCAGCTGACAGCAGTGAGGACAGAGTTCACAAACAACCAGGTCCTCTTCTTTTCTATAATAACGAGCTGGATACCCGCTGTGATTGCTCTTTTTTAAGGTCATTGCTGCTCCTCCTCAAAACGGCTGACCGGAAACCGATAGACGGTGAAATCTCCCTGTTCTATCTCCCTGGCAGAAAGTCCAGCCTTTTGAGCTGCAATGCTCAGCTGTCTCTCCCCAGAATCTACCCCTTCCAGGTCCGGCAGTAGTACCCCCCGACAATTTCCTTTAGCCACCACCACACCAAACTCTTCGGGATTGAGTTTTCCTCGGTCTTCAACCTTCTCCTGGCTGCCCAGAACATCTACGGTAATATAAATCTCTTCCAGTTCCTGAGCCGTCAGAGCCGGAAAGCGGGGATCCTTCAGGGCTGCCGAAAGGGCATTGCAGGCCACCTCCCGGGCCAGAGTATCCTGGCAGGGTTCAATTGTACCAATGCAGCCCCTTAAAGAGTTATCAGCTCTATTTTTCAGGGAAACAAAGCTGCCGGCCTGGATATCACCGGCAAATTCCAGCTTCTGATAATCAACCTCGCCCCTGAGAAAATATTCCTCCAGAACCTCCCGGGCCAGCCGGGCGGGATTATAGGGTAAGTCCAGCATATTTACCTCCCATCTCTAAATTGGGCCACGCCATAACCAACTCCAAATGGCGCCTCATAGGATAAGACTTCAATATCAAGTTCCCCTTTCCCTGCCAGCTTTTCAGAAAAACCCAGCCCAATCAGCAGCGGACGGTAACCGCATTCTCCCGCATCCTTGATTAATTGTTGATCCAGCTTGAGAACAGCTTCCAGGTCATTTTCAGCCAGCAGGCCCATCAGACGGCGGTCAAATTCCTCTCCTGCCGGGGAATAACCTCCTGGCGCTCCCGGTTCGGTGCGGTGGGATAAATCGCCGCTGACCAGAAATACAGGATCGGCAAACTCAGTTTCTTCCTTAACATAATTAGCCAGTTTTTCTCCAAAACTATATAACTTTTGCGGTTCCCAGAAGGTCATATTTAAAATCAACCAGGGAACTCTCTCCAGTCCCGCTTCCTCCAGAAAATAAAGAGGTACCATGATTCCGTGGTCCAGTTCTGCTTCACTCTTCTGGCGGTTAACCTGTCTTAACTGCCAGTCTGCCGAAGCAAACTCCTGCTCAATATTATCTGCCATTTCCGGGCAGCCCTCCAGGGTAAAGTTAATATCAGGAGCCCCGAAGTATCCCAGATCACCCCGGTGATCCCGGGCTGCACTGATGGTTATCCTGCTGTGATCCGTGGGGCCGTGGGGACCGACAGCTATCACTAGATCGGGCATCTGTTCAACAAACATCCCGGCCAGCTTTTTGCAGGCCGAAATGGTGTCGGTTGCTTTTCGTCTCCGCTCACCGCCAATTTCAGGAATAATAATCGGTGGATGAGGAAAAAGGCCTCCCCTTAACATGTTATTCCTCCTTTCCAGCTTAAATTCCGGTTAATAACTTAAATCTCTTTTCCGCTACTAACATAGTTCTAGTAAAAGCCTGAGGTTCCTTCTTGAGCCCATAAATTATCGCAATAGCAAAACCCCTCTCCGAGGAGAAGGGTTTTTAAATATCTCAGCAGCTTTAGCAGAAAAGTGCGGATATTATCTTTTTGAGAATTGAGGGGCCTTACGGGCTTTCTTGAGGCCGGGCTTTTTCCTCTCTTTCATCCGGGGATCCCGGGTTAAATAGCCGGCTCTCTTCAATGAAGTCCGGAACTCCTCATCAACCTCAAGCAGAGCTCTGGCAATGCCGTGGCGAATTGCACCGGCCTGACCGGCCAGTCCTCCGCCGCTGACATTAACTTCCACATCCAGGCTGCCCAGCTGATTAACGGTTTCCAGGGGAGACTTTAAATCTTTGATCTGGGATCTGCGGTGGAAATAGTCAGCTACATCTCTGCCATTAACAGTTACATTTCCACTTCCCGGCAGCAGACGCACCCTGGCAGTTGAGGTTTTCCTCCTGCCTGTACCTCTATATTGAACATCAGCCATAATATTCCTCCTTCCAGTATTATAATTCTAATTCTTTGGGCTGCTGGGCCTCATGAGGATGGTCTGGCCCTTCATAAACTTTGAGTTTTTTAAATATCTGCCGTCCCAGCCTATTATGAGGAAGCATACCCTTAACAGCTTTTTCCACAATAAAGGCGGGCTTCTTTTTCCTCAGCTCTTCATAGGGTGTCTGCTTCAAGCCCCCGGGGTAATTGGAGTGCTTGTAATGAATCTTATCTTTCCATTTGTTGCCGGTTAATTCTACCTTTTCAGCGTTGACCACAATAACATAATCTCCGGTATCCACATGGGGGGTAAATTCTGGTTTATGCTTACCCCGAAGCACCTTGGCAATCTCTGAAGCCAGCCGGCCCAGAGTTTTTCCCGCAGCATCAACCACATACCAGTTACGTTCCACTTCATCCGGTTTTGCCATATAAGTTTTATTCATTCTATTACCTCCTTGGTCAAAATCTCCTGGTCATAATAAATTTTCTCCAGGGTTAATCCTTTGGCCGGAGCGGTAAAACCGGCCTGAGTTCTATCCCGGGATGCAATAATACCGGGAATATCATCGGGTGAAATTTTACCTTTGCCGGCATTGATCAGGGTGCCTGCTATGATTCTCATCATTTTATATAAAAAGCCCGAACCAACTATTTCCAGCCAGATTTCACCATTATCCTGCAGGGTGATCCGGGAATGATAAATACTTTTCACGGTGGTGGCATTGCTGCAGCCCCGGGCCTGAAAGGCAGAAAAATCCTTCTTTCCCTCAAGATAACGGGCTGCCTGCTGCATGGCTTTCACCTTCAGTTTTTCATGATAATGATAGCAAAAATTTCTGGTAAAAACATCAGGATAGGGTTTATTATTAATGCGGTAGATATATTTTTTGGCCAGCGCATCATGGCGAACATGAAAATCCTCGGGACACTGCCGGGCTTGAAGGCAGACTATATCATCGGGCAGTTCTCCATTAAAGGCCTGGGGAATTCGTTCCAGCGGAATCGGTACCTCCAGATAAAAATGGGCCATCTGCCCCCGGGCATGAACCCCGGCATCGGTTCGGCTGGCTCCATAAATCCTGGTAGGCCGGCGGTGAAATTTGCCCAGCACCCCCTCTACCTTCTCCTGAATGGTGTGGGGAGTGTTGGCCTGTACCTGCCAGCCGCTGTAATTTGTCCCGTCATAGGAGATCTGCATCTGAATTTTTGCCATTAAAACCGGTTCCCTCCAGGCTAAAAAAAGCTGATTGCCACTGCCAGCCCTGCTGCCAGCAGAAAAAGATAAATATCCGTGGATTTTAATTTCAGTTCATGCAATCTGGTTCTGCTGGTTCCTCCGCGATAACAGCGGGATTCCATCGCCAGAGCCAGCTCATCTGCCCGGCGAAAAGCGCTAATAAAAAGTGGAACTAACAGAGGTACTAAAGCTTTAGCCCGCTGAATTATATTGCCGCTTTCAAAGTCAGCCCCCCGGGCTTTCTGGGCCTTCATAATCTTATCAGCCTCCTCCAGCAGAGTAGGAATAAATCTGAGAGCAATTGTCATCATCATGGCCAGTTCGCCGGCCGGCAGTCCAAAGCGGGCCAGCGGTTTTAAAAGATATTCAATGCCGTCAGTCAGTTCCAGCGGTGAAGTTGTCAGGGTGAGTATTGAAGTAAACATTATCAGCAGCAGGATTCGAGAAACCATGAAAAAACCGGTAAAAACCCCGGCCTCTTCAATTCGCAAAAATCTCCACTGCCAGATAACTTCTCCACCCCGGGTTAAAAAAAGATGAAGAAAAAGTGTAAGAATTACCAGAAAAAAAACCGGTTTCAGGCCTCTTAAAACCCTTTTAATCGGCAGTTTTGCCGTCAGCAGAATGATTACCACCAGCAGTAAAAAGAGAAAATAACCGATAAAGGTGTCTATAAAAAACAGGATGGTTATCATCAGCAGGGTTATTAAAATTTTTACCCGGGGATCCATCCGATGAATTATTGAACTGCCGGGTATGTGCTGGCCAATGGTAATATCGGTTAACATGGTCTGCTCTCCCTGAATTGTGACTGTTTTTCCAGAGCTGTCAGAATTTCATCCCGGGCATCCTCCAGGGCAAAAACATCGGTCCTGACCTTAAGCCCCTTTTCCTTAAGTTTCTTTAAAATATCTGTCACCACCGGAAGATCCAGATCAATATCTTTAAGCCTCTCTCTTTCATTAAAAACCTCTGCCGGCCTGCCCTCCAGGATAATTTTGCCTCTATCCATGACTAGCACCCGGGAGGCCAGCCGGGCAATCTCCTCCATTCGGTGGGAGATCAAAATAATGGTCATCTCAATATCTCTATGAAGATGACGGAGTAGTTCCAGCAGTTTCCGGCGTCCGGCAGGATCCAGTCCGGCCATGGGCTCATCCAAAATCAGAACTTCCGGTTTGAGAGCCAGCACTCCGGCAATCGCTATCCTGCGCTGCTGCCCCCCGCTTAAGTTAAAGGGAGAGCGGTCTTTAAAGCTTTCAAAATCCAGGCCTACCAGATCCAGAGCTTCTCTGACCCTTTTATCTATTTCCTCTTCAGCCAGATCCGCATTTTTCGGTCCAAAGGCGATATCCTTCGCCACGGTCTCTTCAAAGAGTTGATGCTCGGGATACTGAAAAACCAGGCCAACCCGACGGCGGATTTCCTTCAATTCAACTTCCTGGGAATTAATGTCCTTGCCTTCAAAAAGAATTCGGCCTTCGCTGGGTTTGAGCAGGCCGTTTAAAAGCTGAACCAGTGTCGACTTACCCGAGCCGGTATGACCGATCAACCCGATAAATTCTCCTCGCTCAATTCCCAGGTCAACACCATCCAGGGCCACCACAGGATCATCCAGTTGATAGATATGACGGATGTTTTCCAGCTCAATCAGCATAGAGAATTCACCAGCTCATCGGCTGTCATAACCTCCGGCAGGGAAACCCCCTGCTGGCGAAGTTGATTGGCCAGGGCCACAACTTCGGGAACATCCAGACCGGCTTCAGCAATCAACCCGGTATCACGAAAAATCTCCCGGGGACTGCCGGTTCTGCTGATCCGGCCTTCCTGCATGATGGCAATTCGGTCGGCCAGCCCGGCCTCCTCCATAAAATGAGTGATCAGCACCACGGTTATATTTTCCTCCCGGTTTAACCGGCTGATTGTTTCCAGAACTTCCTTTCTCCCAATGGGGTCCAGCATGGCAGTCGGCTCGTCCAGCACAATACAGTCCGGCATCATGGCCAGAATGCCTGCTATGGCAACCCGCTGTTTCTGTCCGCCCGAGAGTTTGTGGGGGGGATGGGATTGATAACCGTCCATTCCCACAGTTTCTAAGGCCTGATCCACCCGCTGGCGGATCTCCTCCGGGGGCAAAGCCAGATTTTCCGGGCCAAAGGCTACATCATCTTCAACCAGGGTTGCTACCAGCTGGTTGTCGGGATTCTGAAAAACCATGCCAACCTGCTGTCTAATCTGCCAGATATTATCAGGGTCAGCGGTCTCAAGTCCGTTAATGGTAACCGTACCTTCATCAGGCACCAGCAGTACATTCATCATCTTGGCCAGGGTTGACTTCCCCGAGCCGTTGGCTCCAATTACTGCTATAAATTCGCCCTTCTCTACCTTAAGGTTTACCCCGGCCAGGGCTTTATCCTGCTGATCGCGATATGAAAATTCAACCCCCTGCATCTCGATCTGGCTCATCTTTCCACCTACTTATCTATTTATTCTACCAGCTCTAAAAGAGCTCTCTCGGAAGCATCACCCCGGCGGGGGTACATTTTTATGATCCGGGTATAACCACCCGGCCGGTCATAAAAGCGAGGAGCAATTTCATCAAAGAGCTTGATTAAAACTTCACGGTCATTTATCTGTCTGCGGGTCTTTCTTCTGGCATGGAGATTATTTTTTCTGGCCGTGGTAATCAGTTTTTCCGCTAAAGGCTGCAGTTCTTTGGCCTTGGCCAGACTGGTTTCAATTCTCTCATGTCGAAAAAAATCCGTCAGCATATTGCGAAACATTGCCTGTCTGTGAGCGCTTTTTCTTCCCAGCTTCCTGTTAGGCACCCTTCATCCCTCCTTATTAATCTTCTTCCTCTTTCAGTTCTAGATCCAGTTCCTCCAGTTTATCTTTAATCTCCTGCAGAGATTTTTTGCCCAGATTGCGAACCTTCATCAAATCATCTTCGGTCTTATCAATTAATTCTTCCACGGTATTGATTCCCGCCCTCTTCAGGCAGTTTGAGGAGCGTACGGAAAGCTCCAGCTCTTCTACCGTGGTCTCCATAATTTTATCCTTATCCTCTTCCTCGGTCTCAATCATAATATCAAGATTATCAATTTCATCGGTGAGGTCAATAAAGAGTTCCAGATGTTCCATCATAATTCGAGCTGCCAGACTGATGGCATCATCGGGACTCAA
Organism: Halanaerobiaceae bacterium; assembly: GCA_007134885.1. Lineage (GTDB taxonomy): Bacteria > Bacillota > Halanaerobiia > Halanaerobiales > Halarsenatibacteraceae > T1SED10-84. The sequence goes on along the minus strand of SLJX01000033.1, from coordinate 14,609 downwards.
GCTGCCGTTGGTATCTACTTCCAGTAGCAGACGGTCATAATCGGTAACCTGTCCTACCCGGGTATCCTCCACTGAAAAATTTGCTCTCTCAATGGGGCTGAAGGAAGCATCAATCGGTATAAGTCCAATCACATTGTCAAAGGTATCCTTAAGCTCTTCAGCAGTTACATAGCCCCGTCCCTTTTCCACGGTAACTTCCAGGTTTAAGCTTCCTTCAGGAGCCAGAGTGGCTATCTTATGATCTTTATTAACAACTTCCATATTGCCGGAATAGCTGAAATCTCCTGCGGTAGCAGCTTCACTATCCGAAACATCAAGCGTCATTGTCGTCCGCTCCTCATCAGAGTATCTGATAACGACTCCTTTGAGATTCAGAATGATATCAGTGACATCTTCGACCACACCGGGAATTGAGGTGAATTCATGTCTGGCACCTTCGATTTTAACCGAGGTTATGGCAGCACCTGGAAGGGAGGAAAGTAGAATTCTCCGCATGGCATTTCCCAGGGTAATTCCATAACCCCTCTCCAGGGGAGTGATTACATATTCACCATGATAATTGTCAGCTTCAAGCTTTTCTATTTGTGGCTTTTCAATCTCTATCATGAAGAGTTAAAACCCTCCTCTCTAATGACTTCCAACCTGAAAACAAATTTCAGCTTAGAGGGAATAGTATTCAACGATTAACTGCTCGTTAATAGGCTGATCTATATCATCCCTTTCAGGCAGGCTGACCACTGTTCCTTCAGCCTTTTCCATGTTAACGCTCAGCCATTCCGGTGGTGTCTGCTCTGCGTTTATTTCCAGCACATCCTTGATGAAGTTTTTCTTGCGGCTGGCGTCCTTAACACTGATGGTATCTCCCTCTGAAACCTGATAGGAGGGTACATTAACCTTCCGGCCGTCGACAATAATATGTCCGTGCAGCACAAACTGCCGGGCCTGGGCTCTGGAAGTAGCAAAACCCATCCGGAAAACGGTATTATCCAGTCTTGTTTCCAGCAGTTTCAGAAAATTATCCCCGGTGACACCCCGCTGCCGGGCTGCCCTGGAGAAATAATTCCGGAATTGATTTTCCATTATGCCATAAATCCGGCGAACCTTCTGTTTTTCTCTTAACTGCTGTCCGTATTCAGACTTCTTTCTTCTGCTCTCTCCCTGTTCTCCGGGAGCATAGGGTCTTCTTTCAAAGGCACATTTATCGGTATAGCAGCGCTCACCCTTTAAATAGAGCTTGGCTCCTTCCCGTCTGCAAAGCTTACATTTCGGTCCTGTATATTTTGCCATTTTTCTTTAGTTACACCTCCTGAATATTGAGTTATACCCGCCGGCGTTTGGGGGGGCGGCATCCATTATGGGGAATTGGAGTAATATCTTTTATTAAAGTTACTTCCAGTCCGGCTGACTGCAGGGATCTAATGGCGGATTCCCGGCCGGAACCGGGCCCTTTAACATAGATCTCCACTTCTTTAAGACCCATTTCTTTGGCTTCATCAGCCGCGTTTTCAGCAGCGATTTGAGCCGCAAAGGGAGTGCTTTTGCGGGAACCTTTGTAGCCTGCCTTGCCGGCACTGGACCAGGCTATAACATTGCCTTCACTGTCGGTTATGGTGATAATTGTATTGTTAAAGGTGGAGCGGATATATACCTGACCCTTCTCCACAAATTTTTTGCTCTTTTTTCTTCTTCTGCCATCTTTTTTTCTCTTGGCCATCTAATTCTTCCCTCCTTATTTAATAATGAATATGCTTTTCCTATTTTTCTGGCGGAGTTTTGCTGCTCCGGGATTTTCCTACGGTTTTTTTAGGACCCTTTCTGGTGCGGGCATTGGTTCTGGTCCGCTGTCCTCTGACGGGCAGACCTCTTCTATGGCGCAGTCCCCGGTAGGAACCGATATCCTTAAGCCGCTTGATATCAGCCCTAACCTCCCGGCGAAGTTCACCCTCCACCTGATATTCATCAATTTCACTGCGCAGGCTGGTTATTTCAGCTTCGGTCAGATCCTTAATCCTGGTATCGGGATCCACCCCGGCATTATCCAGAATTTCATTGGAACGGGATCTGCCAATTCCATATATATAGGTCAGGCCTATCTCTACACGCTTATTTTTGGGTAAATCTACCCCTGCTATTCTAGCCATTATTTCACCTCCATAATCATTTAGCCCTGACGCTGCTTGTGCTTGGGATTTTCACAGATTACCATGACTTTGCCCTTTCTTCTGATCACCTTGCACTTATCACAAATAGGTTTAACCGAGGGTCTTACTTTCATTACTATCACCTCTTACAAAAAATATTATTATCGCCTAAGCTTTATGGCGGTAGGTTATTCTGCCCCGGGAGAGATCATAGGGTGAAAGTTCAACTGTAACCTTATCCCCGGGAAGAATTCTAATATAATTCATCCGCATTTTGCCGGAAACATGGGCCAGAACTTTGTGTCCATTATCCAGCTCAACCCTGAACATTGCATTGGGCAGAGGTTCCACCACTGTGCCCTGAACTTCAATAGGATCTTCTTTTGACATTTAAATAAATCCCCCTCTTCGCTCCAGGCTCAAATTTAAGCCTGCCTAATATTATACCACAGAAATTAAGATAGCAAAAGAATTAATTATTCGGCCTGCTCATAATAACCGGCTTTTCTCCGGTGATAGCAATTGAATCTTCCCAGTGAGCCGAAAGACTTCCATCCACCGTGACTACAGTCCAGCCGTCATCCCTGGTCTTGACAGCAAAATCACCGGCATTTATCATGGGCTCGATGGCAAAGGTCATGCCTTCCTTCAGCCTGGGCCCTTTACCGGGCGGTCCAAAGTTAGGAATCTGGGGATCCTCGTGCATATCGCGACCTATTCCATGTCCTACATACTGTTTAACCACCGAATAGCCCCGGTCTTCAGCATAGGTCTGAATGGCATGGGATATATCGGAAAGCCGGTTGCCGGCAACAGCCTCTTTGATACCTTCATCCAGAGCTTCCCGGGTGGCAGCAACCAGAGATTCAGCCTCCGGACTGATCTTTCCCACACCCACCGTCCGGGCAGCATCTCCATGAAAACCCTGATAATAGACCCCAATATCTATGCTGAGAATATCTCCCTCCTGTAAAATCCTGGAGGAGCTGGGGATCCCGTGAACTACCTCATCATTGAGAGAAAGACAGACCGAAGCCGGATAGCCTCGATAGCCCTTAAAAGAAGGCTCTCCCCCCTGTTTTTTAATAAACTTTTCAGCCATGGCATCCAGCTCGGCTGTGGAAATGCCTGGAGCAATCTTATCAGCCAGCAGAGCATGAGATTGAGCTACAATCTCATTGGCGGCCTTCATTCTGGCTATTTCCCGGTCAGATTTTCTAATTATCATTCAAGCCATCCTCAATTAGCCGGATTATCTTTTCCTGAATATCTTCAATTTCTCCCCGGGCATCAATTTCAGTCAGGATGCCTCTGCTGGAATAGAAATCAATCATCTTTTCAGTTTTCTTCCGGTTAACTTCCAGCCTTTTTTTCACTGTTGCGGGTTTATCATCATCTCTCTGCTCCAGTTTGCCGCCGCATTCATCACAAATTCCCTCAACTTCGGGAGGATCAAATTTCACATGATAGGTGGCCCCGCAATTCTGACAGACTCTCCGACCGGTCAGCCGCTCGACCAGCTCCTCCTCTGGGGCATCTATCAGGAGAGCCAGATCCAGTTCCCGGTTCAGCTCCTGAAGAACTTCTTCCAGAGCCTCAGCCTGGGCAATGGTCCGGGGAAAACCATCCAGAATAAACCCTCGCCGGCAGTCGTCCTGAGCCAGTCTTTCCCGGACTATACCGATGGTAACCTGATCCGGCACCAGTTCTCCGGCCTCCATATATTCCTTGGCTTTTTTTCCCAGTTCGGTTTCCTGTTTAACTGCTTCCCGAAACATGTCTCCGGTGGAAATATGAGGTATATTATATTTCTCTGCCAGAAGAGCAGCCTGGGTGCCCTTGCCGGCTCCCGGCAGACCTAAAAAAACCAGATTCATTGTATATCCTCCTTATCTGCTTCAGGGCTATTCCATAAAGCCTTCGTAGTGACGCATCAAGAGATGGGATTCTATCTGCTGCATTGTCTGGAGTGCCACACCAATCATAATCAGAAGTGAGGTGCCGCCCCAGTGAATCTCCACTCCCGTCAGGGGTCCCATAGCAAAGGGCAGTAGTGCTACTGCTGAGAGGAAGAGCGCACCAACCAGGGTAACGCGGACCAGGATCTTATCGAGATACTTCACCGTGGCCTGACCCGGTCTGATGCCGGGAATAAAACCGCCATATTTTTTCATGTTATCTGCCACTTCTTCTGGATTAAAGGTTATAGCCGTGTAGAAATAGGTGAAAAAGAAGGTCAGCATACCATAGAGTACTATATAAAGATTGGAACCGGGTCTGATCAGATCTGCCATTCCCTGAGCCCAGTCAAAGGGGATTACCTGAGCCACCACTCCGGGAAAGAGCAGCACAGAGGAGGCAAAGATTACCGGCATAACTCCAGCCTGATTTACTTTCATCGGTATATGGGTGCTCTTGCCACCATAGACCTTACGGCCCACAATTCTTTTAGAATACTGCACGGGGATTCTTCTTTCCCCTTCCTGAACATAGACAATTCCAGCAGTAATAATCACAGCCAGAATACCAAACAAAATCAGGTTAAAGACTGTCAGGGCCCCGGCCTGAAAGAGGGTCCAGGTTTCAATAATTTCGTAGGGGAAACGGGCAATAATTGAAGTAAAAATTAAAATCGAAATACCATTTCCGATACCATATTCATTTATCTGCTCACCCAGCCACATCAGTACTGTAGTTCCGGCGGTTAAGCTTACAACTATAACAATAATATCAAAGGAATTGGGGTTGGGAACCGCGCCGAACTGCAGAATGTACATGGTAATACCGACACTCTGAATCAGAGCCAGTAATACTGTTAGATATCTGGTATACTGGGCAATTTTTTTCCGGCCTTCCCGGCCCTGACGCTGCAGTTCTTCAAGCCGGGGGCTGACCACTGTTAAAAGCTGCAGAATAATTGAGGCGGTAATATAAGGTGTAATGCTGAGAGCAAAAACGGAAAAGTTACTGAGAGCCCCACCGGCAAACATATCAAGAAAATCAAAAACGCCGCCGGCCTCTCCAGCTCCGGCAAATAAAAATTCCTGAATAGCAGCTACATCCACACCAGGAACCGGAATATGGGCCCCAATCCGGTAGACAACCATAATTGCCAGAACAAATAAAACTCTATTGCGTAATTCTTCTACTTTAAAAACATTACCTAAAGCCTTAATCAAATTAAATCACCTCGGCCTTTCCACCGGCATCAGCGATTTTCTCTCGGGCAGATTTGCTGAAAGCCTGAGCTCTAACGGTCAGTTTTTTCTCTATTTCACCATCACCCAGGACCTTAACTCCAGCAGAAGCCAGTTTGTTGATTAAACCCTCTTCCTGGAGTAGTTCCGGGGTAATAACTGTATCTTCCGGAAATTTATTGAGCTGCTTGAGGTTAATGATATTGTAATTTTTTTTGCTGGGATTATTGAAACCCTTTTTGGGCAGCCTCCGGAAAAGAGGAGTCTGTCCCCCTTCAAAGGTAGGTCTAACTTTTCCACCTGAACGGGAATTCTGTCCGTTAGCTCCTCTGCCGCAGGTATATCCCCGTCCCGAACCTATTCCCCGGCCAACTCGCTGTTTTTTCTTTTTAGAGTTAGGGGCGGGCTGTAAATCATGAAGTCTCATCAACTTGCACCTCCTCAAAATACTGATTTATCTTTCTATCTCTTCTACGGACTTACCCCGTAGAGCTGCCACCTGTTCAATATTTTTCAGCCTTTTCAGGCCGTTGGTAGTGGCTTTAACCATATTAATGGGGTTGGAACTACCCAGTGACTTGGTGAGAATGTCTTTGATACCTGCCAGCTCAACCACCGCCCGCACCGGTCCCCCGGCAATAACTCCGGTACCGGGAGCAGCAGGCTTGAGCAGAACCCTGCCGGCACCATATTCACCCGTAATTTCATGGGGAATGGTATTTTCTACCATGGGAACTTTGATCAGATTTTTCTTGGCATCATCTATTCCCTTTCTGATGGCCTCCGGTACTTCATTGGCCTTACCGTAGCCCACGCCAACATAGCCGCTTTCATCTCCCACGGCTACCAGGGCGGTAAAGCTAAAACGCCGGCCACCCTTAACTACCTTGGAAACTCTGTTTATATCTACCACTCTTTCTTCCAGATCCAGTTTGCTGGGATCAACTTTGGTATTCATCAATTCGCCTCCTTTGCCTTAAAAGTTTAAGCCCTTTTCCCGCGCCGCTTCAGCGAGAGCTCTTACCCGTCCATGATACTTATAACCGGCCCGGTCAAAAACTACCTCTTCAATTCCCTTTTCCTGTGCTCTCTCAGCTATTAATCTGCCTACCTTAGCAGCGGCCTCTTTGTTGCCGCCCTTGGATATTTCTTCTCGGATAGCAGGGTCTAGCGTGGAGGCAGAGGTCAGGGTTATTTCCCGTAAATCATCTATCAGTTGAACGTAAATATTTTTCAAGCTGCGGTGGACACACATTCTGGGCCGTGATGGAGTGCCAGTAATTTTATTACGAATTCTTTGATGCCTGCGTTTTCTGGCAGCTTCCTTATCTAACTTGCTCATGCCAGCTTCACTCCCTTCCTACAATTCCAGTATATATTGGCTGATTTAACCGGTCTTACCCTCTTTTCTCCTGATTCTTTCATCTGCATACTTTATTCCTTTACCCTTATAAGGTTCCGGTTCTCTGACAGACCTGATCCGGGCGGCTACATCTCCCACCAGCTGCTTATCGTTGCCGCTAACTGTAATGGTATTCTTTTTGCCAACTTCAAATTCAATATTTCCCGGAGGATCAATCACCACCGGATGAGAATAGCCAACCTCCAGCTGCAGGGATTTGCCCTGAAGCGTGGCGCTGTAACCGACACCTTTCATCTCCAACTTTTTGCTAAAACCTTTTGTTACACCTTCAACCATACTGTCCACAATGCTTCTGGTCATGCCCTGGAGAGATTTATCATCCTTGGAGTCGCTCTGACGTTTAACCACTATCTCTTCATCTGAGATATCCAGAGCAACTCTCTCATGAATCTTTCTGGTCAGCTCACCCCGGGGCCCTTTAATAGTAAGTTCATCCCCGGTCAGCGAGGCCTGGACCTTCTCCGGCAGTTCCACAGGTAATTTTCCTATTCTGGACACTTTTGCCACCTCCTGATTACCAGTAATTATTTACCAGACATAACAGAGAACTTCTCCGCCAATCCCCTGCTCCCGGGCCTGCTTGTCGGAGAGCACCCCCTGGGAGGTTGAGATAATTGCCACTCCCAGCCCTCCCAGCACCCGGGGAATTTCATCTTTACCAACATATACTCTTAATCCCGGTTTGCTGATTCTTTTCAGGCCGGTAATTACCTTTTCCCCATTATCTCCGTACTTGAGATAGAGTCTGATATCATTCTGAGGATTGCGATCAATCAGTTTAACATCCCGCACATAACCTTCTTCTTTAAGAATTTCGCCTATACCATGTTTTATTTTAGAAGCCGGGATGTTAACCACGCTTTTCTCAGCATTGTTAGCATTCCGAACTCTGGTCAACATATCGGCAATAGGATCATTTATATTCAAAGAAAAAACCTCCTTTCATTCTTTCTTTACCAGCTGGCTTTTTTTACTCCAGGAATTTCACCTTTATGGGCCAGTTCTCTAAAGCAGATCCGGCAGAGATCAAACTTTCTCATGTAGCCTCTTACTCTGCCACAGCGGCTGCATCTATTAACCTTGCGGGTGGAATATTTAGGCTCCTTATTAGCCTTTTCAATTAAAGCCTTGCGGGCCACAGTATATCCCTCCTTAAATTTATTGTTGCCCCCTAATTGTTCTTAATGATTCTTAATCTATCTCTTGAAGGGCATATTCATCTGGCTGAGCAGCTCAAATGCCTCTTCATCTGTCTCAGCTGTTGTCACAATAGTAACCTGCATGCCAAAAACTTCATCAACCTCATCTACCTTGATTTCAGGAAATACGGTATGATTGCTGATTCCCAGACTGTAATTTCCCCGTCCATCGAAGGAGTTGGGAGAAATTCCCCTGAAGTCCCGGACCCGGGGGAAGGTAACATTGATCAGCTTGTAAAGAAACTCGTACATCAACCTGCCTCTCAGAGTAACCTTGAGCCCTACCGGCATGCCTTCCCGGATTTTAAAGTTGGCAATCGCTTTCTTGGCCCGGGTTACCGTGGGACGCTGACCGGTTATTCTGGCAACATCCTCTATGGCAGCATCCAGCAGTTTGGAGTCTTCCTTGGCATCACCCAGACCTACATTAATGATAATCTTGTCAATCTGGGGAGCTTCCATAACATTTTCATACTCAAACTTTTCTACCAGGGCGGGACGAATTTCTTCCCGGTATTCTTTTGCCAGTACAGACATAACTTGGACCTCCTTCCTTCAAACCTTATTTATCCCCTGTCTCATTCCTTAGTTATCAATTATTTCATCGCATTTTTTGCAGTACCGAACCTTCTGCTTGCGGTCTTCAGCACCACCAGAAATAAATCTGTAGCCTATCCGGCTCTTTTCATCACAACTCGGACATACTAACATTACATTGGATACATGAATCGGCCCTTCATTCTCGATAATGCCGCCCTGTTGCATTTCCTGGCTGGGCCGCATATGACGATAGATAATATTAGCTCCTTCGACAATGACCCGGTCTTCATCTCGATCAACGCTTAAAATTTCACCGCGTTTACCTTTATCTTTACCAGCTATAATTTCTACCTGGTCTCCTTTTTTTACCTTCACCGGCTGCCCCTCCTTTGCACTATAATACTTCCGGTGCCAGAGAAATTATCTTCATATAGTTTTTATCACGTAATTCCCTGGTCACAGGTCCAAAAATCCTGGTTCCCTTGGGGTTATTAACATCATCCAAAATCACAGCTGCGTTTTCATCAAATTTTATATATGAACCATCCGGACGCCTGGTTTCCTTTTTGGTCCGAACAACTAAAGCTTTAACAATATCACCTTTTTTAACCATGCCGTCAGGAATTGCTTCCTTGACACTGCAGATCACTTCTTCCCCAACGCCAGCATATCTCTTCCTGGTGCCTCCAGGAACTTTAATGCAGAGCAGTTCCCGGGCTCCAGAATTATCTGCTACCCTGAGGCGGCTTTCCACTTGGATCATCGTATACACCCCTTCACATACCGGTTAATTTACTTGGCTTTTTCTAGAACCTCAATTACCCGCCATCTCTTGGTTTTGCTTAAAGGTCGGGTTTCCTTGATTTTAACCTTATCTCCCTCGTTGCAGGTGTTATCTTCATCATGGGCTTTAAACTTTTTGGTTCTTTTTATTACCCTCTTATATAGGGGATGCTGTTTTCGCCTTTCCACAGCAACCGTCACGGTCTTATCCATTTTATCGCTTACTACATAACCAATCTCTTCTTTCCGTTCCTTTCTCTCAACTGCCATAATAAACCTCCCTTCCGATTATCCTAGGCCTCTCTTTTTAAACCCAGTTCTCTTTCTCGCAAAATCGTCTTAATTCTGGCAATTGTTCTTTTGACCTGTCTGATCCTCATGGGATTATCGAGCCGGGCAGTTGCATGCTGAAATCTTAAATTAAACAGCTCTTCCTTAAATTCATCCAGCTTCTGTTCCAGTTCCAGGTCTGTCATATTTCTTAATTCATCAGCCCTCATTGGACTCACCACCATCTCTTGCAACAAATTTAGTTTTAATCGGGAGTTTGTGCGAGGCCAGCCTCATGGCTTCCCGGGCCATCTCTTCTTCGATACCGGCAATCTCAAACATTATTCTTCCGGGTCTAACAACAGCGACCCAGTTTTCCACTGCTCCCTTACCACTGCCCATTCTAGTTTCGGCAGGTTTCTGGGTAACAGGCTTATCGGGAAAGATCTTAACCCAGACCTTCCCACCTCGCTTGATATGCCGGGTTAAAGCAATTCTAGCAGCCTCAATCTGTCTATTGGTAATCCAGGCCGGTTCAAGAGCCTGCAGACCAAATTCACCGAAGGTAACGTTGGTGCCTTTAACGGCTTTGCCCTTCATTCTACCCCGGTGCTGTTTGCGATGTTTTACTCTTTTTGGGACGAGCATTCTGCTGCCTCCTTTCTCCTGCAAATTACCTTAGTCTTCCTCTACCTCAGGTAATATTTCTCCTTTATTAATCCAGACTTTAACACCTATTGTTCCGTAGGTTGTTTTAGCTTCGGCAAAACCATAATCAATATCTGCTCTCAGTGTATGGAGAGGAACAGAACCTTCACTATAGCCCTCTCTTCTGGCCATTTCTGCGCCGCCTAACCGGCCGCTGCTCTGAACTCTAAAACCCTCAGCGCCCATGCGCATGGCCCGGTTCATAGCCTGCTTCATGGCCCGGCGAAAGGAGACTCTCTTTAACAGCTGGGCGGCAATGGCCTCTGCTACCAGTTGAGCGTCCAGTTCGGGATTGTCAACTTCAACCACATTGATCTGAGCGGTTTTGCCGGTCATATTTTCAATATCCTGTCTTAGAGCATCAACTTCCGAACCGCCTCTTCCAATTACCATACCGGGGCGGGCAGTGTATATGTCAATTTTAAGTTTCTTGGCAGCCCGTTCAATTACAACTCGTGATATTCCAGCATCAAACATCTTCTTTTTGATGTGCTCTCGCACTTCCAGGTCTTCATGGAGGAGTTCAGAGTAATCCTTGTTGTCGGCATACCATTTGGCATCCCAGTCTTTAATCACTCCAACCCTGAGACCGTGGGGATGGACTTTTTGACCCAAATTTATCCCTCCTTCTTTTCTTTTAACACAATCGTTATATGGCTTGTTCTTTTGCGAATCATTGAAGCCTGTCCCATTGCACGCGGACGATATCTTTTCATTGTCGGACCTTCATCAACATAGGCCTCGGCAACATAGAGATCCTCAACAATCATGTCGTGATTGTGTTCGGCATTTGCCGCGGCAGAATTAATTACCTTTTCTATCATTCCTGAAGCTTTCTTGGGTGTGTTTTTTAATACTGCGATGGCTTCCCCCACCTCTTTATCCCGGACCAGATCTATTACCTGACGGGCCTTGCGGGGAGATATTCTCACATGTTTGGCAACAGCTTTTGCCTCCATCCTTAAACCCCCTTCATCTCAAGCGGTAAACATATTTCTAAAAAATAACAGTATTTTTTTATAGTGTTTTATTTTAAAGCAGTGGATCTTTCGCTGTGGCGGCTGTGCGATCTAAAAATTCTGGTTGGAGCAAACTCACCCAGTTTATGGCCAACCATCTCTTCGGTTATAAAGACAGGTACATGCTTACGTCCGTCATGAATGGCGATGGTATGTCCGACCATTTCAGGATAGATGGTTGAGCTCCGGGACCAGCTTCTAATCACTTCTTTTTCGCCGCTCTCATTCATCTCTTCTATTTTTTGCATTAATTTTTTTTCAACAAAGGGACCATTTTGATATGCTCTTTTAGCCAAGATCACATCCCCCTTTCTGGTTTAGCGTTTTTTAGATTTGCGAGATTTTACTATCAATTTATCGGATTTTTTGGACTTGCGGGTTTTCTTGCCCATGGTTTTCTGTCCCCAGGGAGTTACCGGGTGTCTTCCGGCAGGCGATTTGCCTTCTCCTCCCCCGTGGGGGTGATCATGAGGATTCATGACAACTCCTCTGACGCTGGGTCTTTTCCCCTTCCAGCGGGCTCTTCCGGCTTTACCAACAACAATGTTTTCGTGCTCAATATTTCCAACCTGCCCCACAGTAGCCCTGCAGTCACTGCGTAACATCCTGACTTCGCCTGAAGGCATTTTAACGGTACAGTATTTGCCCTCCTTGGCTAGAATTTGAGCCATGGTTCCAGCCGAACGGGCAATCTGCCCACCCCGGCCGGGCTGCATTTCGATATTATGAACGATGGTGCCGACGGGAATATTTTTAAGTTTCAGGGCATTGCCGGGTTTGATGTCGGCCTCCTCGCCGGTCTCCAGCACATCTCCCACCTGAACCCTGTTGGGGGCCAGGATATAGCGCTTTTCTCCATCATAATAGGTCAGAAGCGCAATCCGGGCCGAGCGGTTGGGGTCATATTCAATGCTGCTGACTCTGGCCGGAACGCCATCTTTATCTCTTTTGAAATCAATAATTCTGTAACGCTTTTTGTGTCCTCCCCCCCGACGCCGGGAGGTAATTCTGCCGTTAACATTCCTTCCTCCGCTTCTTTTCATTGGCGCCAGCAAGCTCTTTTCTGGTTCTGTTTTGGTGATCTCCTTAAAATCAGAAACAGTCATATATCTTCTGGAAGGAGTGGTAGGCTTGAATTTTTTAATAGCCATTTTCTTTAACCCTCCTTTGATTACTGTAATTTATCATATAAAAATTCCTTAGATACCTTCAAAAATTTCAATTGAATCATCTTCGTGAAGCCTGACAATTGCTTTCTTCCAGTCTTTTCTTTTGCCTTCGGTAAAGCCCAGTCTTCTTTTCTTGCCTCTCATATTCATGGTGTTGACCTTTTCAACCTTAACATTAAAAATCTGTTCTACTGCCCGCTTGATCTGGACCTTATTAGCATCAGGAGCTACCTCGAAGGTGTAGGCATTATTTTCTTCCATCACCCTCATGCTCTTTTCAGTTATCAGAGGCTGAATAATCACATCGCGTAGATCATTCATCAATCAGCACCTCCTCCAGTTTGGCCAGAGCAGCCTCTGGCAGAAGAATCATTTCATTATTCAACAGATCAAAAGCATTAACCGCTTCAGCAACCATGGTCTTTACCCGGGGAAGATTTCTGAAAGAAAGGTAGCTGTTTTCGTCCTTTTCCGGCAGAATAATCAGCACCTTCTTCTCACCCAGGCCCAGATTCTCCAGCAGCTTTCGGGCTTCTCTGGTTTTGGGCTCAGCAAATTCCAGTTTATCGAGTATCTTAAGCTCTTCATTTTCATATTTGGAGCTTAAGATGGAACGATAGGCCAGTTTCTTAACCTTGCGGTTAACCTTCTTTTTATAGGAGCGCGGCCTGGGGCCAAAGGTTACTCCCCCACCAACCCAGAGCGGTGAACGAATACTGCCGTGACGGGCCCGGCCAGTCCCCTTTTGTCTCCAGGGCTTGCGTCCTCCCCCTCGCTTTTCCGGGCGGGTTTTAGTGGAAGCATTGCCCTGACGGCGGGCTGCCAGTTGAGCGTTAACAACCTCGTGAACCACCGGTTCGTTTATCTCTTCCTGGAAAATCTCATCCCGTAAATCTATCTCTTCCAGCATCTCTCCACTGGAATTATATTTGCCTAGTTGTGGCATCTTAAGGTCTCCTCCTTCCTCTCCGATATTAATCTACTGACTGAGTTCTATGGTCAGGATGCTCTTTTTTGGTCCCGGCACAGAACCCTTGATCAGAATTACATTATCATCCGGCCGCAGAGAAACTATTTCTAAATTTTTAATTTTAACCTGATCATGACCCATTCTTCCCGGTAATTCCTGCCCCTTAAAAACGCGGGCAGCATCGGTCGATCCGATGGAACCTGGGGCCCGGTACATTCTGGAACCATGAGTTTTCGGGCCGGTGGCATGATTATGCCGCTCGACATTACCGGAGAAACCTTTACCCTTGCTGACTCCGGAAATATTCACCAGCTCGCCTTCGGAAAAAATCTCCAGATTAATTTCATCGCCGGGCTGATATTCATCACCATCAAAATCCCTGAATTCCCGCAGATGTTTGCGGGGTTCAGCATTCAATTTATCAAAAATTCCCCGTTCGGGTTTGTTTAATTTTGCTGGTTTTACCTTATCAAAGGCCAGCTGCAGAGCATTGTAGCCATCCTTTTCTTCGGTTCTCACTTCGGTCACCAGACAGGGACCGGCCTCAATCACAGTAACCGGAACCATCTCTCCCTCAGGAGAAAAGACCTGGGTCATGCCCAGTTTCTTTCCAATTAAACCCTTTGCCATTCTCCTTGCACCTCCAATCTAACAGAACTTTAAAGTTTAATTTCAATATTTACCCCGGCAGGCAGATCCAGTCTCATCAGGGCATCCACAGTTCTGGAATTTGGCTTTAAAATATCAATCAGACGTTTATGGGTTCTCATTTCAAACTGTTCCCGGGCATCTTTGTGAACATGAGGGGATCTCAACACGGTAAAGATCTCCTTTTCCGTGGGTAGAGGAACGGGTCCGGAAATGTCCGCTCCGGTTCTTTCTGCTGTATCAACAATCTTCTTGGCAGATTTATCCAGAAGCTCATGTTCATATGCCTTCAGTTTGATCCGAATCTTTTCATGATTGGCCATCTTCTTACCTCCTTTTACTATTCAAGCTGGAGACTCAAAACGGAGAAAAGCGAGGAGAGAGCTCCCCGGCTTTCCTCAGCCGCTGTTACATATCTATATCGGTAATAACGCCGGCCCCGACGGTGTTGCCGCCCTCTCTAATCGCAAAGCGCAGCCCCTCTTCCATCGCTATCGGGGTGATCAGCTCGGCATTCATCTCCACATTATCTCCCGGCATTA
>SLJX01000112.1 GCA_007134885.1 Halanaerobiaceae bacterium | reverse complement strand
GATTGTAGCAAATGTGTTGCGATAAGAAAATATGAAATTTTCTTTTATTGGCCCTTTTGCGCTATGATAAGCTTGAAAATATCCAGCCACAGGTTCTCTACCGATTTTATCTCCAGGCCTGCTTGCCTTATATTTTTCAGAGTGTGGCGATTAATGTTGGCGCCCCAAATATATTTAGGAATGAAATTCGTTAGATCCATGAGGGGGCCGAGGAGAAATTTTTTGCTGCGCACATGTTCTAACAGATAGAGTTCACCATCGGATTTTATGACTCGGTTTAGTTCTTTAAAACCGAGAACGGGGTCTGGTACCGAACAGAAAACACAGCTGGTGACAATGAAATCAAAGCTGTCATCGGGAAAGGTGAGCTCCTGCACATCTTCCTCCTTTAACTTGACTTTGCGTTCGTTCCTGTCAGCTTTCTTCCGAGCTCTTATGAGCATTTCAGGGCTAAAATCAATAGCAATAATATTCATCTTTTCCGGATAATAGGGAATATTTTTACCCGTGCCCACACCCACTTCCAGCAATTTATCCCCTGCCTGCCCTGATTCAGCAATTAATTCCCAGAGATATTTTCTCCATTTATTAAAGGCCAGTCGCTCCATAATATATTCGAATTTGTCATAAACAGGAGCAATTCGATCATATCTATTTTTAACAGGATTACTTTTATCATCCATAATTATACCTCCTGTCAGGGTAATTTTAACTTATTAGATCATATTTGTCAAAATTGTAATAATAATTTTAAATGCCGGTTTCTTTGATTAGCTTAAGCTTATATGCTCCCCCGGGGTAGGGGTATGTAGCTAGTTTACATACACATGGTAGAAAATGACCTATAATGAACTCAACTGACCAACTTGCTTAAAGAAATTTCATCCTGGAATAATTAAAAAAATTATTGATGTCAAAGCAGATAATTAGCAATAAAAACAGGAAATTCATATTCTCTTCATATTTACCCTGTATTATGTAGTTAAATAAGAGTAAAGCTATAGGTTATTTCAACTTAAGGAGGCTTAACATGTTAAGCGATTTCTTGCTAGCTCATCCTGAAAGCAGCGAGAGTTTTAATCATATGATGGGACGTTTTACCGGAGGAGGTTTTTTAATGGTTTTATTGTGGATTGTTGTTATTATCGGTGCCATCTGGTTAATTAAAGAGGTAGTTGCCGACAATAACGGCGGCAGTAGAAGTAATAATATTTCTCACACTGACAGACAGAGAGAAACCCCGGAAGAGATAGCCAGGAAAAGGGTGGCCCGGGGCGAGATATCCCGGGAAGAATTTGAGGAAATATTAATGGGGTTAAGAGATCATTAATAGGTCAATTTAACTGGATAAATCGGTCAATCCATCTGTACTTTACTAAGTTTTCACAGCATATTTTTGACAGTATATTAAAGATTATTTTCAATATGAGGCTTTAAAATGGGGATTTAAACCCCCCATCAAAAAGATAACAGGAGGAAAGATATAATGAAAAAACAGGCAACTTTAGTTCTGGCAGTATTACTGGTTTTTGCTATCTTTGCAGGCACCATTCTGGCTCACAGCAACAATGATCAGCAGGGCAGAGATCATATGGGCGGCCAGAGGCACGGACATATGGGCGGAAGCTTTCTAGAGGAAGAAATCAGTGAAGAGGAGATAAATATTAGACGGGAAATCTTAAGAAAAACTGAGAAAATGCAGGCTTTAAGAGAAGAGTATCGTGAGCTGCTGCTGGCAGAAGCTCCGGAGGAAGAGCTGACAGCCCTGGAAGATGAGATTTTAGCACTGCACGAAGAGCAGGAGGCAGCCGCAATTGATGAATTCAAGGTAATGATGAGTGATGAAGGTCTGAGAGATTCCGCAGCCTGGACGGGTTCGCGAGGCATGATGGGCTTTGGAGGAATGATGGGCTCTCCTGGTATGATGGGGTCAAGAGGCATGATGGGAACCCGGGATGCCAGGGATAGGCCGGGACTGATGCATACCATTATTAATAGTGAATTTGAGTTTCTAATTCATATGATCCCCCATCACGAGGAAGCGGTCTCCACAGCCAGAATTATGCGAGAGAATACGGACCGGGAAGAAATGAGAGATTTTGCTGATGAGATTATTATTACGCAGACAGAAGAAATTGAGAAGATGAATGCCTGGCTGGAAGAAAGGTATCCCCAGAGAGACCATGACTTTGATTATCAGCCTATGATGAGGGATTTCAGTGGACTGGAGGGCGAAGAACTGGACCGGGCATTTCTGGAAGACATGATCTTTCACCACATGGAAGCAGTCATGACCTCCCAGCAGCTGTTATCCCGGGGACTGGCAGAGTCCGAAGAAGTAGCAGCTCTGGCAAGGGATATAATTAATGCTCAGCGAGAAGAAATATTTATGATGAGAAACTGGCTTTCCAGCTGGTATGAAGGTGAACAGGTAATTGGCAGAGGCCATCTGGGTAGAAGTTGGCAGGAAAGAGATTTTACGGCTGATAGAGAGCTGACAGAGGAAGATATCTCGCAAATAAGAGAGACACAGCGGGCCATATTAAGAAATCAGGAGGAAATAGGGATTCTGCGAGAGGAATATCGCCGGCAGCTGCTGGCAGAAGCTTCGGAGGAAGAGCTGGCAGCTCTGGAGGATGAGATAATTGAACTCCAGATGGAACTAGAACAAGACAGACTGAGACTTCAGGAGCAGGAAGGTTTTTCCGGCAGAGGATTTAGAACCAGGCACGGTGATTTCTTTGGCACGGGAACTCACTGCTGGTAAAGTTCAATAAAATTTTCAATATCTTCCAGCATGACAGCCATGTTTTTACCGGCTAATTTATAACAATTTCTGCCTGATAATTGGTAAAGATATTTAACAGTAAACCCTATTGTTTAGCATTTCATTAGCTAAATGATAGGGTTTTTAATTTCCAGAAAATAAAAGGATTTCACATGAAAATGTAGAATTATTTGAATAGAGCCAAAAAATTCACAAGGGGGAGCGGTTAATGGAATATCTTTATATTATAATGACTATATTACTGATCATTTCTTTATTTTTTAGCCGTGAGAAAACATGGCAGGCAATTCGGCGGGGTACGAAAAAATTACTTAAGATTTTGCCTAATTATCTGATGATTTTAATCTTTGTAGCCGTAATCATGTCTTTTGCTGAGGATTTCATAGTTACTTATCTGGGGGGAGAGAATATATTGCTGGGCGGTCTGCTGGCAATTATCGTGGGTTCAATTACGATGATGCCGGGATTTATTGCTTACCCTCTGGCCGGGGTGCTTTTGAGCCGGGGAGTAAGCTACACGGTGATTGCGGGATTCGTTATTTCTTTAAAAATGGTGGGAGTGGTAACTTATCCGGTGGAAAAAGAATATATGGGGATTAAAGGTACAATCTACCGTAATGCTGCCAGCCTGACTATCACCCTGATATTAACTCTTCTGATGGGCCTTTACTATGGGGAGGTATTATTTAATGGATAAACATAAAAGGGATTACGGTATTTTTGTGGGATTTCTCTTATTTTTACTGGTTTCTCAGTTAATTGACTTTGAAAGGGGTATGGTTATTACTGATAATTTTATAATCTTTGCCCGTGATATGCTGTTAATTCTTCCTCCCGCTTTTATCATTATCGGTTTATTTGAAGTCTGGGTTAATCGGGAAAAAATAGAAAACAGTTTTGGTTCAGCTTCCGGCGGTCGGCGTCATATATATGCTATTTTGCTAGCAGCAACTACAGTAGGAGGAACTTTTGTTGCTTTTCCCGTAGCCAATTCTCTTTATCACAAGGGGGCTGACTACAGTTCGATTTTCACTTATATTACTGCTGCCTCTCTGGTAATGATACCAATGAGTATCATGGAGGCCTCCATAATCGGACTGGAATTTACTCTGCTGAGAATTGGTTTATCCCTGCCCCTGGTAGTAATTAGTTCTATCTTGTTAAATAAATTATTTACGAGAATGGAATACAGGTTACCAGCTGATGTGTAAATTATGTTTTTTAGCCCTTAAACGGTAATATCAAAAGATTTATGACAATACGGGTTGAGAGGTAATGTCAAAAGATCTATGACCCGGGAGGTAATAATATGAAAATTGAAGTTGGAAGATTGAAAACCGGAGAATTGCTGCGTATTTATGAAAATAAAGAGGAATATAAGCTTGAGGTTGGCGGAGAAGCCAGGGTAAAATTTACGGATCAAAATGAGGCGGTGCGGGCAGCTGAAGTGCTGATGATAAAAAGCTGGCTTCCGGAATGTAGTGAGGAAAATATATGGGAAATGCTTAATTCTTATATAAGTGTAGAGTATAATTTTACCCGGGAATGGTGTGATCGCCAGGCAGCAGAAGACCACGACTGTGAATGTGGTCATTGGGGCTATCCCATGGAGATGGGTACTTTCTGGTCCTGGAGGAAAAATAAGTATCGAGGCTGCCCTAAATGTGGTGAGGATATTGACTCGGATATTGGTTAGGATATTTGCACGAATATTGGCACGAATATTGGCCCGGAAGAATAGTCGAAAGGGATTGGTCGAAATAAAAGTTCTGGGAAAATGTAAATTAGGGAGTTGATTATGTAATATAACAGGGAATGGAAGGAGATTGACAGTATAACATATGGGTATGTCAGAAGAAAAAAACCATGAGTCAAATTAAGAAACAGCTGGCTTTAAACCAGCTGTTTCTTAGTAACATTATTGGAAACCATTTTTTTATAGCCTTATTCTTCAGGATAAGGCTGCATATAGTTTGGCAAGAAATCATAGTCAGTACCTGGTGTTACTTCATGACCTGCCATCTCTGGATGAGGTCCTCCATCAAGGGTGAAACTGGCTCTGGCATTATGTTTTAACCAGACTACTTTGTTCGGGTGTAGCTCTCCGTCTTCTGTTGAAACCAATTCATGATAATGAACATAACCTCTCTCAGCATATCTTTCAGCTTTCGCTTCCGTCCACTCACCAATGATACCAACGACTGTGTAGAGCAGTTCTCCATCCTCAGCATCTGAAGACCACCATTTTTCTGCTCCAAAGGGCCCGGTGTTGTAGTGTTTACCATAAATGACTTCCGAAGACAATTGTACCCACTCATGACCGGGGACATCAAGCACATCCGATCCTTCTTCAATAGGTGGGCCAACAAGGTAATAACCTTCGCCATCAACATTGAGAACGATGCCTTCCTGAAGTTCTTTATTTGCTTCAACTACTCCATTATAGTCAGTCAGGGCATAAACACCAAAGAGAACCAGTGAGAAAACAAGTGCAGTAATCAAAACTTTTTTCTTATTTAACATTTTAATATTACCTCCT
>SLJX01000100.1 GCA_007134885.1 Halanaerobiaceae bacterium | reverse complement strand
TATTTGAATGTTATTACAATAATTTTGGTGTTATTAAAATATTTTTAATAATAACAAGGTGAATTAAATAATATTTCAACCTTCAATTTCTCTATTTATCAATTGCTCGACAAACTCTAAATGGGATTTCATTTCCTGCATCGATTGCTCGGGATCTTCCTTTTTAATTGCTGAAAAAATCCGACGATGTTGAGCTGTAAATTTATTCATGGTATCCGGTCGGGAAACAAGTTTGGTTCTGGTATGTTTGATATGAAAATCCATAGCAGCCATTATTGAAGTCATAACATAATAGAGAACATTATTCTTGCTGGTCCTGGCTATTGTATAATGAAAATCCCGATCCAGGTTAATACTGTCTTCTTCAAAACCTGTCCGGATTTCCATTTTATTAACTATCTCTTCCAGAGTATTGATATCTTCCTGATTTCTTCTTTCGGCAGCAAGTCTAACACAATCTACTTCCAGTACCCGGCGTAGTTCCAGCAATTCTCCGGCAACATCATCTTCCAGCAGCAGAGCCAGAGATAGAGGTTCAAGAAGATTTTTATCGGCAACTTCTTTGATAAAAGTACCCTCTCCCGGTCTGCTTTCAATCAATCCAATCATTTCCAGCGCACTGAAAGCTTCACGAATTGAAGCTCTGCTGACACTCAGCTGCTTTTTAAGAACTCTTTCTGAGGGAAGTTTATCACCTCTACGAATATCTCCTCGATAAATCATTTCTTTAATCTGCTGTATTACCTGCTCATAAACTTTATTTGTTTTAATCGGCTCAAATTCCATAAATTTCACTCCAAAATTTCTGCTTATGTCTCTACTTTACCCAGAATACCATTTATAAAAGAATAGGATTTATCGCTCCCGTAGCTTTTAGCCAGTTCTACAGCTTCATTTATGGACACTGCTTTAGGAATATCTTCCAGAAATAATATTTCATAAATTGCTATCCTCAGGATATTTTTATCAACTGCAGCCAACCTGCTAATTCTCCAGTTTATGGCTTTCTCAGAAATTATCTGATCCAGTCTCTCGAGTTCCTGGCAAACCCCCTTAATTAATTCCAGATGGTAATTATCACTGGATTCCCCCTCAAAAAGAGTCTCAGGATAATTAATATCCTGAGGTAAGCAGCCAACTGTTATTTTATCCTGAATCTCTAAAGCATATAAATACTGGAGAGCTTTCTCCCTTTCTTGATGTCTTGTTAAAATTTTCATTACTGCAATCACCAACTATATAAAATGTTTCTCGCCTGCAAAACTAATTAAACGTATCACAAAATTTTGCTAGGAAAGATTATCCGGAAAAAATTTTTCTACCAGATGCCAGAAATCTTTCTGCAAACTATCCCGACTGCCAAGTAATCCTCCAACCAGGGTAAGAAATGCAATTAATATTGCCCGTGGTACACCCAGGGTCAAAATTAGAATTGCAAATATCAGTCCCAGCAATCCTCCGGCAATAATTCTGGTATTATCGGCTATTCTGTTTCTTATTTCCTGCCAGAATTTTTCTCTATCCATCTGATACCAGCCTCCTTCTAAAATTTACGGGGACTGTCTTCATCATTATCATCATTTATCTTTGCTGTCTTTTGAATCCTTTGCTTTATTAACCGGGGTTTCA
Organism: Halanaerobiaceae bacterium; assembly: GCA_007134885.1. Lineage (GTDB taxonomy): Bacteria > Bacillota > Halanaerobiia > Halanaerobiales > Halarsenatibacteraceae > T1SED10-84. Next base: position 44,544 of record SLJX01000100.1, on the reverse strand, counting down.
TCATCCCTGGAATTATTTTTTTTACTGCTATCTTTATTGGAGTTTTCCAGGCTGATACCTTTTTCCTTTTTTGAGATATTTTTATTCTTTAAATAATCCTTTTTATCCTTTTCTTTAGCTTCTTCTTTTTTCTCATTTTTGTTTTTGGCTTCTGACTTTTTTTCGTTCTTATCTTTCTCTTTTTCTTCTTTATCTCTTTCCCCGATCAGCTTATTTTTATCCGGGCCTTTATCTTTATTAGTTTCTTCTCTTTCAGTTTCATCTCCGGTTTTCAAACTATCTTCATCCTTATTTTCATCCCCAGTTTTAGATTCTTTCTTTCTGAATTTATCCAGGATTTTATCCATCGAACTCTTTTTTTCCATTTTTTCTCCTTTTTCAGCTACTTCATCTTCATCTTCTTTTTCAGGTTTGCCTTTAACTATTTCTTTATCCGCTTTCTTTTTTTTGACCTCCTTCTCTTCTCGGCTGTCCTTATCTCTGACAGATTTATCCCTTGGAGGTTCAGAAATAAAATCCGGTTTTCTCTTGCCTGGAGATATGCCTTCAATTAAAATCTGCACCTTCTCAATTTCAGCTCCGGTTATTTCCTTTAACCGGTAGCGAACATTATCTTTTATTCTCCCGGTTAAAACAGGAATATTCTGATTTTCTTCAACGGCGATCCTCATCTGGACTTCCATCCCGGAGTCCCTGGAATTAAGTTCTGTACTCTTAATTTCAAGTCCCTTTTCTTCTCTTACGATCCCTCTGATCATCTTATCCAGGGCTTCCAGAGTAATATTTATCGAACCATGTTCATCCCTGCTGATGGTGGCAACCTTACTTTTCGTTTTAAAAAGTGGATACAGCGCCCAGGCTGTCAGCAAAAATATTACCAGAAAAATCAAACCGGCTGCTGTATTTTGATATAAATCTGCTTCAATATTCTGCAGAAGCTCTGCTCCTGTCAGCCCAAAGCTAAAAACTGTCAAAATCAGCACCATTAACATTAAAACAGCCAGCAGTAAAATGTTGATTAAATTATTTAAGCTTTTCATTCTTTAGCCTCCTCCTTTTCAGGTTCTTCTTCCAGTTCTTCAGGTAAAATCTCCTCTTCTTTTTGAACAGGAAAGTCTACCCCCTGAACATGGACATTAACCTCTGTAACTTTCAATCCTGTCATGCCCTCGACAGTATTTTTAACATTATCCTGAATTTTCCAGGCTATATCAGGAATTGAACTGCCATATTTAATTATGATATAAAGATTTATCCGGGCTTCATTTTCTTCAATATCAACCTTAACACCCCGTGATAAATTCTTTCTGCCAAGCATATTAGCCAGACTTCCAGCAAATCCACCACTCATAGAATAAATGCCTTCTATTTCAACAGCTGACATACCTGCAATAATAGCAATAACTTCATCCGCTATATTGATGGTGCCCAGTTCTTGTTCAGGCATATCTTTTCCTCCTATCTATCTCTCTAAATAAAAATTAAAACTTAAAATGCTTATTTCCCAACTTTGCTAGAAAATTTAGCTCTTTATTTCTTTAATTATATCATCTTTTTCTTCATGTTGGCCAATTATTATTGCTCCAACAGGTTTTCTCTCTTTATTTTTGAAAATCCGGCAGTAATTTTCATCATCTATTTTGACTTCCGAGGTAATACCATTTTCCTCTTCCAGAATCCCCAGAGAAGTCACATCATTACCTGCTACTTTTAAAGTATAAGAGGGAACAAAACCGGGAAATCTGGCAGCAGCACCAGCCATGTTTTTGCCTGCTGTTTTTCCCTGTTCCATGGAAGGGGCCCAGATCCCACAAACTTTGCCTTCAAACTCCGCTGCATCTCCTGCCGCATAAATGTTTTCAATATTGGTTTCCATCTTTTCATTAACAATAATTCCTTTATCGGTTGCAATGCCGGTACCTTCAACCAGTTCTGTGTTTGAGCGAATACCAGCCGAGATAAGCACCATATCTGTTTCAATAATAGTTCCATCCTTTAATTCCACAGCCTCAACTTTTTCATCTCCATGAAGCTTGCTGGTAAGGCTGGCTAAAAAGAAATTGCAGCCCATCCTTTCCATTTTTTTCTTCAATATTGTTCCGCCCTGAGGATCCAGCTGTCTTGCCAGAAGATGTTCGGCCAACTCAACCACATAAACTTTCAGAACAACCTTCTTCAGATTAAAGGCAGATTCGAGACCCAGCAGTCCACCCCCTATTACCACTGCAGTATTTGATTTCCTGGCCTGCTGGTAAATAATCTCGGCATCTTGAGAATTTCGCAGGGTAAATATTTTGTCTTTTTCTGCTCCGGTAATTGGAGGCCTAAATGGTTTTGCCCCATTGGCCAGCAGCAGTCTGTCATAATGATATTCATTTTTATTTGACACAACTTTATTCTCAGTAGTTACGACCCTGACAACTTCTTCTTCTAGCTTAAGGTTTATGCCATTCTTGGCAAACCAATCCCGATCATTTATTAAGATATCCCTGACATTTATTTCTCCTGAAAGATATTGTATCAAGCGAGGGCGGTAATAGAAGGGCTCACTTTCATTAGAAATTATTGTGACGGAATCCTTCTTTTTGTCAAACTTCTTAACAATCTCTTTAGCTGCAGATACTCCTGCTACACCCGAACCTATAATTAAATAGTCCATATAATTTCCCCCAGTATATCATAAATTATGCCCTCTCCAAATATTCGCCTGTTCTGGTATCTATCTTTATTTCTGTACCTTCTTCAATAAACATGGGTGCCTGAAGAGAGTAGCCAGTTTCCACCTCTATTTCTTTGGTAGCACCGGATACGGTATCACCTTTAACTGCCGGGGGAGCTTTAACAACCTCCAGCACCACAGAAGTAGGCAGATTAATATCTATTGGCTGGTTTTCATAAAATACCAGTTCTACTTTCATGTTTTCCCTGATAAATTTTAACTTATCATCCAGCTGTTCCCTATTTAGATAGGTCTGCTCATAGGTATTAACATCCATAAAAACATGCTGATCTCCGTCCTGATATAAATACTGCATCGGTCTTTTCTCTATATGAGCCTGCTTAACCTTCTCACCTGCTCGAAAGGTTTTGTTTATAACATGTCCGTCGGTTAAACTTTTCAACTTTGTCCTGACAAAGGCTCCTCCTCTTCCTGATTTGGAATGTTCAAAATTAATCACAGTATAAATATCATCTTCCAGTTCAATTGTTAAACCGGTGGTAAAATCATTGGTTGATATCATAAAAAACTCCTCTTGAATAATGGGTTTCTTGAATAATGCTTTTCCTGGGCTGCCTAAAAACTCTTAGCTATTTCCATTTTATTATATCATATTTATTTTTTATCACAAACAAATCCATTTAGATTAATCAGAGTTGGAATTGTTAGAATGAATCACGGGATAACCTTTCAGCCCCGGTAACTAGAGGATTATTAATTCTTTAGAGCTGGAATTCAAAACTGCACAGCCATCTTCTTCAACAAGCAGATCATCCTCTATTCGAACACCGCCCCAATCTGAAATATAAATCCCAGGTTCATTGGTAACAACCATTCCGGGCTTTAGGGTGTCTTCGGATTGAGTGGACAATTTGGGAGCTTCATGAATCTCAATTCCAATTCCATGACCCAGGCCGTGGCCAAAATTATCGCCATATCCGGCTTCAGTAATTATCTCCCGGGCAATAGCATCAGCCTCAACACCGCTCATGCCAGCCCTGAGGTTATTGCTGACCTGCCTGTGGGCCTGTAAAACTATTTCGTAAACTTCCCTCTGCTTTTCATCAGGCTTTCCCAGAATAACAGTGCGGGTCATATCAGAACAATAATTATTGTAATGAGTACCAAAATCAAAAGTAATAAATTCTCCCCGGGCAACCTTTTTATCAGAAGCCACTCCGTGAGGCAGGGAAGATCTTTTACCTGAAGCCACAATAAAATCAAAGGCCGGTTTTTCTCCCCCTTCCTTCCGAAGGAGATACTCTAATTCTGCAGCCAGTTCCTTTTCTGTCCTGCCGGGTTCAATATAATCCAGCAGTTTATCAAAGGCCCTTTCTGTAATCTCAACAGCCTTTTTAATATTTTCTATCTCTTCAGGCTCTTTTATGAGTCTTAAATCTTTAACACTGCCCTTCAGGGGCACAAAGGTAATATCCTCACAGAGATCTATCATTTTATGATAATATTCATAACTGACATGATCATCCTCAAATCCCAAACTGGAGATATTTAAGTCAGTTAAAAATTCGGCCAGTTTCTCCTCCTTATTCCTGCTTATCTCTTTTATTTCACACCCGGAAACCTGCTCTCCGGCCTGCTCCAGATAGCGAAAATCAGTGATAAAATAATCTCTTTCACCTGTAATCACTATCACACCTGCTGTTCCGGTAAAGCCTGAAAGATAATAGCAATTCTCAGAGGAAGTAATTAAAATTGCATCAAGGCTTTTATTCTGCAAAATTTCATAAACACTTTCCTTTCTTTTGCTGTTCATACCTGTCATCTATTTATCCCCCTCAAGAATTGTTCGTAAAGCTTCAATCGCTAAAAAATATCCTTCTTCTCCCAGGCCCATGATAACTCCCTCAGCCTCCCGGGAAGTTAACATCTTCTGCCTTGATTTTTCCCGGCCGGACAGGTTGCTGAAATGAACCTCTATTATAGGCTGTTCTAAAGCTGCCAGGCAGTCTGTCAGTGCCAGACTGTAATGGGTATAGGCAGCTGGATTTATAATAAAACCTGCTGCATCTGAGCTGACATCCTGAATAAAATTTATTAGTTCTCCTTCCGAGTTACTTTGATAGCATATTACCCCCCAGCCAATTTTTTCAACAGCATCGGTAATCTTTGTTTCCAGCTGGGCCAGATTTTTACTGCCGTAAAGCGAAGTATCCCGCTGTCCCAGCCAGTTCATATTAGGCCCGTTAATAACTGCAATCTTTTTCATTCTATCCATCCTTTCTGGTTAAATTTACTGTCCGGATTATCCTGTCGGCAACTTCAGAGGCGTTTAAATCTGAGGTATCAATTTTACGTCCGATTCTATAGTATTTTTTTCGTTCTTCCAGCAAATTATTTAATTTTTCTTTTTTATCTGCCACCTTGAGCAGCGGCCTGTCAGAGCCAGCAGTTCTCTCCAGCAAAATCTCAACCGAAGCTGAAAGCCAGAAAACCTCGCTCCTTGCTAGAAATATCCGGCGGTTTTCCCGAGCTATAACCGCTCCCCCGCCGGTAGCCACTACCAGATCTTTTGGAATTTGATAAATTTCTGAAATTATCTGTTTTTCAATCCTGCGGAAATATTTTTCTCCCTCTTCGGCAAAAATTGATTCTATTTCTCTATTCTCCCGTTCGATGATAAGCTCATCAGTATCGATCCAGTCCCAGTCAAGTTCTGCCGCAATTTCCCGGGCAGCACTGGACTTACCTGAGCCCATCATCCCTATTAAAGTAATTATCATAATCTTCACCTGCAGCTTTTAAAATAATGGAGCTCTACTAAAAATAATGGAGATCTACCAAAAATAAACCCCGGCTCTAACTTCAGAAACCGGGGTAAAAATTTAGCCCTGTAATTATATTTCTATCTGGATATAAATATTCCTGCTTTAATTGTCAATTATCCAGCAGGTGTGGAGTGATTGATATTATGATCTCAGTGTTGCGGGAGATCAACTGTTTCCGGGAAAATAATTCCCCCAGCAGAGGGATGTTTTCCAGAAACGGTACAGATGATGTAATCTGCTGATCATATTCCTGAAAAAGGCCTCCGATAAAGTATGTTTCTCCACACCGGAGCCTGATTTTTGTTTCCAGCTCCCGGGTATTAAACTGAGGGACACTGCTATTATGAGGTGAAGCAGTACTGACCTCAGGCTTAAGAGCCAGCAGGATTTCATTCCGGGAGGTAAGCTCTGCTTTCAGGTTTAGTATTATCCCTGAATCAAGATAATCATACCTGGCCTTTCTACCCTCCTGATCATAGACCGGTAAAGGTATCCTCTCTCCAATATGAAGCCTTGCGGGATGTCCAGTAAGGGATACAAGTCTGGGAGCTGCTAAAACCTTTAGCTTTCCATTTTCTCTCATGGCAGTTAAATGCTGTTGCCAGTTTAAACTCACTTCTGCTTTCAGGGGAAATGATAATCCTATTTCAAGAGAAGGCAGAGAATTAAAAGCATTATTTTCATATCTATCATGTTCTGTGATTTCAAGAACTTCAAACTCTATTAAAATCTGAGCAGGAATCTGATCAAGATGTGGCAACAGGTTTGATATTTCCTCAAGTTCCTGGGATATTCCCGAAATATGCAGCCTGTTTACTGCCAGAGCCTGCAAATACACCTCCGGATAAAGAGGCTGGAGTAATATTATAACTTCTTCAGCTGTCTGATAGTCCAGTTCAATTATCATCGGGGAATGAAATAAGCTGTTTCCCTGCTCTTCAATCAACCGGGCAGTTTGAGCAACTAGTTCAGCTTCTCCTACTATTATTAGCTGTCCGCTTGGGGAATGATAGGTAAAAGAGATTCCTTCTCTTTTTAATATCTGATCCAGCTCCTGCTGCTGCAGGTTTGATTGAACATACAAATATTCCTTTATCAAACTACTTTCTGCATCTCCGGAAAGGTTTGGTCCGGTTTTGCTTTGTTCCAGATTAATCTTTAAATTTTCAACCAGCTCCTCTGCTCCGGCAACTTCATCCTCCGCTCCTATCAACAGCAGCAGTGCTTCCTCCTCCCAGTAATCAATTTCCAGTTTTGGGAAAAACCGCAAAAGCAGCTGTGATCTGTTTGCCCGCCAGTCCACCTCTATTATTTTCAATTGCAATTTTTCTTTTGGCTGTATTTCTTCGGCCAGAACCCTGCTCTTTAAACGTGTAATATTATCTTCTTTTCCGATATAAATTACCTCATTCAATTCAAAATAAGCAAAACCACTGGCCAGTATTATATTTTCCAGCAGTTCTTTTCCCTCCATACCAGATATCTGAAGACTGGCTCTCCCTGAAACATCTTCAAATAAATATATGTCCAGATTTTGAGCCCTGGCATAGGAATAAATAATATCTCTAATGTCAGCCTGATGAACACTAATTTTTCTCTCCAGATCAATTTTCCCTGTCTCAGCTGAAGTAACAACTTTAATTGAATTTGCCTTCAGCGGTTCAATATAATACCCTGAGAAAATAACCACCAGTAAAATCAAACATAATATGCCGAACAGCCTTTTCATGTTATCCTCCTTTATCCTGATTTATTTTCTGCCCTGGTTTATATCCGAAGGGTTAAAATTCGCTTATTATATATTTTATAGTCCCATGTTTTAAATAAATTCTGTCATTGCTAAGTTCTAATTCTATTAATGTATTTTTTACTGGCTCAGAGAGCATAATACTGTCACCGGGCGAAAGAAAGAAAAAGCCTTCCTGAGTTTCAAAAAGGTATAAATCTTTTTCTCGGCCAGAAATATATCCCTTCCATCTGAAACTGAAGGGCAATTCTTCTATAGATTTAACAGTAAAATCCTTTTTTACTGTTTCATCAATTGAGTTATTTTTGATTCCCAAAAACCCCTGCTGCTGATATTGATAGCTAATAATATTATCCGAGAGATTACTTTCAGAGTAAATGTTATAAGCTGCTTCCTCAACACTTCCTCGATCAGACAGTCTATATTTTATAAATTTCTGCAAATTTTCATTATGTCTGTTTTTGCCATTTTCGGAAGTATTGTTCAGACCTGACGATCCAGGGGCTTTTAGCTCAGATAGATAATCTTCAGAGAGCAAAATATCTTCAGCCAGCTCATAAGAAAAATCCAAAATGACAAGTCCCTTATTTTTTTGTTGCAATACCATTTCCTTGATCTGCAGAAGTTCCGGGGCCTGCAGCAATTCCCATGATAAAAATTCACCGAGTATTGAATAATCAGCTTCCAGAACCAGTCTTATTTCCAGAGGACCGGTATTTGATATGCTCTCATCCAGAATAAAAATCCCTGACTGATGAATCTTATCTAAAATAATATGCTGCAGTTCCCGGCTGGAAAGAAACTGATATTTGCCAGCCTTAAGTTCTTCCTGAAAATTTCCACTGGTTTCCAGCAGCAGCAGCTGATTTCTTTGCTGCTGCTCAAGCACTTTAAAGTAATTGATAAATTCAGTTCGGGCCATTTTTGCCGAAGAAACCAGTGAGTTAAAATAGATTAACACTACCAGAAGAGCAACAAACAAAACCGCTTTAATTTTTGTTCTTGTTTCAATCATTTCCAGCTTTACCCACCTCCAGCAAAATTAATTTAAATTCTGGGCTGGCAAAATAGCCTGTTCTCTCCAGAAATATTTCAAAGCCCTGGCTTCGCCAGACCGCCAGCCGGTGAATTATATTATTATAAGATTGGATATCTGCCGTCTGTCCTTTGAGTATAAGTTCTCCCGGCTGATAGCTGATTTCATGAAGTCTGCTTTCCTCACCTAAAATATCATCTGCTGCCAGCAACAGTCGAGGCAGGCAGATAGCTGATAAAGCTTTTTCTGCAGCAGAAAAATTCAGCCAGAAGTTTATATTTTCCAGTTCACGTTTAAGTTGCTGTTCCTGCTCTGGCTTTAACAAAGGTTCAAATTTTTCAGTCTCGAAATTTGAAATTTGAACTGCCAGATAAAAGTAGTAGAATAACAGTATAAGCAAAATCAGAGCAGATATGATCAGGAAAAATGTCAGTTTGCGATCAATACTTACAGGATTGGGCCAGAGTAGATTAATTTTCGAATCCTTTCTGCCTTTTTTGAATATATCAGCAACTTTCTTCCCGGCTGACAGCAGATAATCAAGCACAGCTCAACAATCCCAGCACAGGCAGCAGATTGCTGGAATTAACATTTTTCATAATTTTTTCAGACAGCAGTTCTTCTTCAGCAGCAACATTTAGCTGTTTCCAGTCCAGTCTCCTCCAGCAGTGACCTCTGACAAAATCCTCCCGGGGCAGCCTATCTAAACCATTGCTGTCAGCTGACCACCAGAGAACCTTCTTGATAGGTTCTTTTTTAAATTCCTTGCTGAGATATTCATCAGCAGACTGAACAACCTCAAGGGCTGTTATACCACCTAGTTCCTTCTGGCTGTCTTTTTTTATATTCTGACTGAAATAAATTTTACCTGACCCACCGGCAGTAATGAAGATATCATGTTTATAATTTTCCAGCAGCAGTATTTCCTGACCGCCCAGCAGATTTTTTAACAACAGCCAGATGGATTCCCCTCTGACAGTAATTCTGTGCAGTGAAGGAAAATATTTGCCCAGAATCTGGCAGTAGCTTCTGACAAGATTTCTAGGAACTGCTACCACATATACACTGTAACCCGTTTCACCGGTGGCCAGCAGAGAATAATCCACGACTGCTTCCTGAATTTTATAGGGTAGAAATCTTTCTGCCTCCAGATATATACATTCTTCTAATCCTTTTTTGTTTAGCAGAGGAAATTCAAAACTTCTGGCAAAGACATTATTATCAGATATAATCAGATTAATGCGACCGGGTTTATGGCATATTTCCAGCTTTAATTCCTGCAGAATTTTATCCAGGAGTTCAGGCCTAATAATGTTTCCGCTTTCTATAATTGAATCGGGCAGTTTCTTTTTAATAATTTCTACAACCCGCTCAGCAGATCTTTTTCCCGAAATTTTCTTTCTGGAAAGGTAAATTAAATCCTGATTATCAATACAGATTGCTGCCTGCAAATTTTTTCTCAACATATTTCTTCCCTCCAGTTAAATTAATAGTTATAGGTATAGCTCTCTACGATTTTATCCTCATCTTTGATCAAAACCTGAAATCCACCATCACTATGAGAATCAAAGACAATTAACAGGCTTCTGGTGTCCGGAGGTGGCAGTTCCAGCCAGATATCATTTTTCTCTTCTGAAATATTACTAATCAGATGAGCCATAGCAATCCCGGATACCATCAGAGTCTCAATTTCCAGATGCTGCCTGAGAAGCTGCTGTAAGTTCAATCTCCAGTGCCAGATCCCGGCCAGTGATGCTGCCAGCAATGTCAAAATCAGGGTTAAAATGAGAGTATAGATCAGCAGATAACCACCCTCAGACCTGGATAATACTCTCATCTACTTTCTCCTTTTTTTGCATAAACTGTTTGCTGTTTTGATATAGTTTTCCCGGAAGCTGAGGCCCGGCAGATCGAAATCTTAATCAATTCCCTGGGAATCAAGCCCACACTAAAATCAGCAATATTTCCCAGAACACTATCTATTCTGGTAAATTCAATTTCTTCTCCTACCTGAGAAACCTCTCTCTGAAAGCCCAGTTCAGTTCCCCTGCTGGATTCATAGGTCCTGTAACGAATCCAGTGCTGCTCGGGATCTTCTTCACCGGAACTAACATAAAGCTTCATTGTCAGGATATTATCCTCAACTTCAATCTCTGTCGCCCGGGATATTTCCCGGCTGATTTTATTTATTATTATCATTGTCTCCCCCGCCACAGGGCTGTCTTCAATAAAAAAATGGTAAAAGGAACCGGCCTGAACCAACACTCCTGTCATTAAAGAAAATAGAACCGAGGCAATTGCTAGTACTGTTATTAATTCCAGCAGGGTAAAACCCTGCTCAGATTTGAGATTAAATATTACGATTGGTTTTATCCTCATTCTCATCTGCCCCATTTCTTCTATATACCTTTTTATGACTGATAATGTTTGCCAACTTTTAGATAACCTTCCAGAAAAAGAAATCTAGATTTTCTCTTTTCCAGCTGATCTTCACCTGATAAATTCTGCCCTGATTGACAAAAAACTGGTTGATGGTGAAGTATATTTTTACCTCCTGCAGGGCTTCCAGATTTATAGCCTGAGAAAAGGTGAAGTTATAATATTTTAACTCTTCAACTGTCAGTTCCTGGCAGCAGGATGGTACCATCGCATCACCAGCCAGGCTGGCAATAATTTCATGGCCCAGAATAGTTCCCTGATTAAAAAAATTCATCTGCTTTTCCAGCCTTTCCTGGACCGTTCCAGCAGTGATAAACACCCTACCCCAGGTCATGATGATCATCAACAGTATCACCAGGGCAACCATAACTTCAATCAGGGTAAAACCTCGGTTATCATCTGCTTGAATAAATTCTGCCCCTGTTGTTGACCACAACTTCCCGGCTGTAACCCTGATATTCAAAGCCCAGCGAGCCACTGCTGGCCGTACCCTGCCCGGTGAAACTGATGGGAGTAAAATTTTCATCAGCAACCTCCTCCCCCTTAAATTGCAAAATCAGCCTGCTGTCATAATATTCCCGATAAACAATCTCTCTTTCTTCCAGGGGCTGACCGGTATATTCCAGCCTGGTCAGATGGTATTCCTGATAACCTGCCCTGTCATAGACTCCAGCAACAGGATTGAAGGTTACCACAAAAGTTTTATCCTCCAGGAGAGCCTGCTTCCGGATGGTATTAAATTGTAGCATCAACTGACCTATCTGGTCTTCCACCAGAATTCGCGCAAAGAGGCGCTGCTGCTGGAAGTTAACTCCCAGCAGCAGCGAAACTATCAACAGTACAGCAATAATTTCTATCATTTTCATCTTTTTACTACTCACTCTTTCCTGTTATTCAGAGGGGGGCTCACTTTCCCCTCTGACTCTTTTGATTCCAGCATCATTGCTGCTGATTATTAAAGTGAGATAATCTCCTTCAGGCTCATCATAGACCCTAATTGAAAAGGTATAGTCTTTGCCATTATTCTCAAACGAATATTCTGCATCATGCGCAAGTGCATTATTTTCATCTAAATATGCCTGGAGATGGTTAAATTCTGCCACAATATCTCCTATTTCGCCGTCTTCAGGATAAACATATTCATTATCAAGATAAAACTGTTCCAAGGCCAGCTGCAGACCGGAAAGTTCCATCTGCAGGGCTGCCACTTCAGCATTATCCCGGGCCTGCATAATATGAGGAGCCCCTACACCCACCAGAATACCAATTATAACCATTACCACCATCATTTCAATCAGGGTGAAACCGGATTGATTTTTTAACATAATTATCCCTCCTGTTAAAGTCTAAAACAAAAAGCTCATGTCCTGAAACATTTTCCAGATTGGATTTAACAGAAGAAGAGCTGTTATTCCCACAGCACCTGAAAGTATTAATACAGTCAGAGGCTCAAGCCGGGACAGCCCTTTTTCCATTAACCGGCGGCTTCTCTTCTGATAGTATCTGCCGGCAAAATCTACCGCCTGAATCATTCTGCCGGTATTTTCTCCACTCCTCAATATCTGCCAGCAGCCTTCATGCAGAGGAAGCCATTTCTCCAGTGAAATCGTCAGCTTTTCACCTCCTTCAATCATTCTGATAACTTCTTCGATTCGTAATTTAAAGTACCGGCTTCCGGTCAGAGAAGCTGCCGCTTCGAGAGAGCTGCAGATTTCCCTGCCGGATTTTAAGCTTAGAGAAAGTCCTTGAAAGAAAAGAGCTGTATAATAATAAGAATAAAATCGTCCCAAAACAGGAATGTTTAAGATAAACAGGGTCCGGCGAGTATCTTTTACAAAATATTTACTGCTAAAATATAAGATCGGCGGCAGCAGGAAAGGCATCATAATCATCAGCCTGCCGGTCAGAGGATGCTGGGAGGTTGATATAATTAGACTGACAGTACCGGGCAGCTCCAGGGATAAATCCCGGTAGAGTCCTGCCATAACTGGAAGAACAAAAAAAACAATTACCAGAAAGAGCCCTAAAAAGGCTACCAGGCTGATACAGGGATAATAAAGCTTGCTTTTCAGGCTTTCGATGAACTCTTCCTGGTATTCATAGTACTCTACCAGTTCTCCTAGAACTTCAGACAGGTTTCCCCGGTCTGATCCCAGAAGAAAAAGATCGAGGAAAAATTTAGGCAGCACCCCTCTAAAATGAGCTGCCGCTGTCTCAGGATTATAACCCATTTCCAGATCTCTGGTAAATAGGTTTAGTTTAATAGAAAAGTTATTATCCCAGTCTTCGCTACTGGTAAATTTGGCTGCCTGCTGCAGAGTAAAACCTCCTTCCAGATACATCAACCACTGCCTGGCCAGTTGGCCGGCCCGGGCAATTTTTTTCATTAAAGAACCCTCCTTATTTCAGCAGTTGAGGTCATTCCTTCTTTTGCTTTTTTCAGGCCATCCTCTTCCAGTCTGATAAAACCCTGTTCCACTGCTTTTTCCTCGATAGTCCGGCAGTTTGATTCTTTCTGGATTAGATTAATAAGTTCGGGTCCTATTTTCAGTACTTCCTGAATTCCCGTCCTTCCCAGAAAACCGGTATTATTGCAGCAGCTACAGCCCCTGCCAGAACATAAACTGCAATAACAGCGAATCAGCCTTTGACCTATCACTCCCCGAAGGGTATCAGCAATCAAAAAAGCGGGCAGTCCCATCTCAATTAATCTGGTAACTGCTCCTGCAGCACTGGTAGTATGCAGGGTGCTTAAAACCAGATGGCCGGTCAGAGCTGCCCTGACTGCCATACTGGCGGTTTCATAATCTCTGAGTTCACCAACCATAATGATATCAGGATCCTGACGCAGGACAGCTCTTAAATAAGAGTCAAATTTTTCTCCGGCAGCAGTGTTAACCTGAATCTGATTGACTCCCCCCAGTCTGATTTCCACCGGATCTTCAAGGGTAACAATGTTCAGCAGCTCTGAGTTAAGTTCCTCCAGCGCTGCAAAAAGGGTAGTGGTTTTCCCGCTGCCCGTCGGTCCACTTAGCAGAATCAATCCCTGACTTGCAGAAAAAATTTTTCGAGCAAGCTCCAGGCAGTTATCGGTAAGTCCCAGCTCTTCCAGTTTAAAGAGTTTACTATTTGAGCTCAATATTCTTAAAACAGCCTTCTCCCCATAGATTGTGGGAATTATTGATACTCTAATATCTTCCGAGGAATTTACCTCATTGGTCAGAGAGCCTTCCTGTAATTTTCTGGTACTTGTTATATCCAGTTCGGCCAGGATTTTTATCCGCGAAATTATACCCCTGACTAAATCAACTGGATATCTGTATCTATCCTGCATTACCCCGTCAATTCTAAATCTAATTCTGCCTCTTTTTCTCTGAATCTCCAGATGTATATCACTGGCCTTAAGTTCCCCGGCTTCCCTCAGTAGGCTGGTAAGATAGTTGCTGATTCCCTGATTTCCTGCATTTTCAAATCTGGAGCTCTCAGCTAAAGGCTCTTTAAAGGGGCCTTGAAACCGGGACTCACCAATGAACAGCTCGGGACGGAGCTGGTAATTATCTCTGGTCACCTTTCCTCCCTCTTTCTTTTATGGAATAATTTACTAATTCTCCTTATGTTAAAATTTTCCTGCAAAATAATGGTTATTTTTTATTATTTCTTGAAAAACTTCTGAGCTAAAATAAAAAAACTGCCGATAAAGACCGGCAGTAAAGATATCTTAAAAAATAAATATCCAAAAAAGTTTATAAATTTTTTTCTGGAAGTTTAGTTTTTCTTAACTTTTTATATATTAAATTATATTTCAATGTACTATTGGTTAATATCTTTGGCTAATAATGAAAATCCCGGATTATAATAATCAGCCCTAACCATCAGAACCTTCTTCTCTTATAATTGAGGCAGCAAATCCGGAGTAAAATATTGATCGGAATCGGCATCATCTCGATCAGCAAACCAGATTTTATCAGCTTCCCGGGCCTGAAATAAAAGCATGCGGGAACCATCTTCTGAAAAACAGCCCCTTTTGCTGGCCAGTTTCAGCAGCCGGGAAACAGGCTTCCCATAGCTCAGGTCAAAAACTGCTGTATTACCCTGTAATCCCTTTTCTGCTCCGGGGAAGAGTTTTCCCTGCCAGCCCAGAGTAGTAGCGTCCACTACCAGGTCTACCTCTCTGACAGTTTCTGCCTGTTCCTGAATTTCCCATTCTGTTATCATCAGCTGACATTCAGCATACTTGTTAAAATCATCCTTTAGTTTAACAGCCTTCTGCCGGGTTCTATTGCTGAGGTAAAGCTTTTTCATACCTGATTCCAGACAGGCCAGAGTGACCGCCCGGGCTGCCCCGCCAGCTCCCAGCACCAGGCTAGACCTTATCGGGTGAGGGACTGATTTCTGCCAGTCAGCCAGCAGTTCCTTCACTGCCAGATAATCGGTATTATAACCAATCAACTTCTCACGGCTCAGCTGAATGGTATTAACCGCACCAATTCTGCTGGCTGCTTGATCAAGTTCATCCAGCAGAGGGATTACATCCTGCTTATAGGGATTGGTCACGTTTATACCCACAAATTTTAAAGTCCTGATACCCCGCAGGGCAGCTTTAAGTTCCTCGGGTTCCAGAGAAAAAGCCAGATATACAGCCGGCCAGCCCCTTTTCTGGTAAACACCATTATGAATAATGGGTGACAGGCTTTTATCGGTGCTGCGGCCAAATAATCCCAGAAGTGCCCGGGGGTTCAGCATTAATTCCCGGAAATTATCATATTTTTTCTCCAGGCTTTCTTTACTGCTTTCTGAACTCCTCATTTTATCACCTGCCTGACCAAATTTTCCCGGATTTTATTGCCATCATCAGCGGGTTTATCTATCCTCAATTAACCGGAACAGCTTGTCTTCATCTAAAATCATAATTTTACGGTCTTTCATCTTTATTAAGCCCTTATCAATCAAACTATTTAAAGTCTTGGTAACTGTAACCCGGGATACTCCCAGCAGATTAGCAATCTCCTGATGAGTTAAAATTAAATCAATCACCTTTCCTTCGTCTCCGGACCGGCCAAAATCTCTGGCAAATCTCTGCAGCAGATTAACAAGCCTTCCGGTAGCATCATGAAAAACCAGATCTCTCACCTGGCTGGCCAGCAGTCTGGTTTTCTTGGAAAGTGCTTCTATTATTTTAAGAGCCATCCGGGGCTGTTTCATGATTATTTTTTCAAGCTTATCCCAATTTAATATCATCAACCGGGCTTCCTCAATAACTTCAGCTGTCACGGGGTGGGGGTTGTTATCAAACAAAGAAATCTCGCCAAAAATATCTCCGGCCTGGAGAATAGTCATAACTTTCTCCTTGCCTTCACTGGAAAGCATGGTTAATTTAACCTGGCCCTGAATCAGAAGATAAAGATTTTTATCACTGTCATCTTCAAAGAAAATAATTTCACCTGAACGATAGTTCTTGACATAACCCTGCTGACAGACCAATTCAATTTCTTTATCATCCAGCAGTGCGAAAACAGCAAGTTCTCTCAGGCATTTTTTGGTAGGTTCGCTGCTATTTTGAGCCATTTTTATCATCTCCCACCGGACTATCAGTTTTACATTCATTACAGTAACCATAAAATTTCAGATGATGATCAACAGTGGTAAAGGAATATTCCTTCTCCAGCCTTCTCTCAAATTCTTCCAGGTCCTCATCGCTAAATTCTAGAATTTTATCACAGTTCAGGCAGATTAAATGGTGATGGTGTTCTGCTTCAAAATCCACCAGTTCATAATGTTTAAACTTGCTTTCGAATTCCAGCATGTGAACTATACCCAGTTCACAGAAAATTTCCAGATTTCGATAAATTGTAGCCAGACCAATGTCGGAGTTAATGTCCTGTACCTCCTGATACAGCCGGTCTGCTGAAAAATGCTTTTCTCTATTTTCAATCAGGACTTTTAATATATCCCGTCTTTGAGAGGTTAGTTTATAATTATTTTCTGATAAGATCCGTTCATATTTATTCATCAAACCCGGCATAAAATCAACTCCTTCACATTATAAATTAAAAAGATTCAGGTCTTAAAATTTTCTTTTCTCTTGGACAAAAATTGAACTTCCTGTCTGCAAAGTAATTTTTTTTAAAAAAAAGTTTATATTAATCAGAGTATCCAGTAACTTTCTTATTGACTTATATATGAAAAATATGTATAATATAAATAAGGTTAAAATGTCGAAATATGCAAATCAGGGGGATAAAAATGAAATCAACTGGAATAGTTAGAAAAATTGATGATCTTGGCCGCATGGTTATTCCCATCGAACTCAGAAAAACCATGAATATTGATAAGAAAGATCCTATGGAAATTTTTGTAGATAATGACAAGATTATTCTGCAAAAATACGAACCAGCCTGTATATTCTGCGGAAGCGCCAAAAATACCTCTGACTTTAAAGGAAGAATCATCTGTGGAGAATGCATTGATAAAATGAAAGAGGAGTTATAAGATAAAAATTTAGAATTAAGTTTAGAATTAAGATTTTTAAACATTATATTAAAGAGCAGCATCAGGGTGATGCTGCTCTTTAACTATTTTTTTATTGAGCAAAAACATGGCTTCCAATTCTTTTCACAACCCGACGATTTGATATCCAGGCAAGATTGGTGGCAATCTGGGGATTATAAAAGTACAGGGATCTATGAGTGGGATCAAAACCCAGCAGGGCTGCCCGGGCGGCTTTTTTAGCTTCGTTATTGGGGTAGAGATCAGCCTGGCCGTCTATGAGAGAACAAAATTGACCCTCTTCAATTATAACCTCTCTGAGAGTATCGGGAAATCTGTCATCTTCAACCCGGTTGCGAATTACCGACCCTACTGCTACCATTCCCTCAAAGGATTCACCCCGGGCTTCTGCATTAATTACCCGGGCCAGCAAAAGGATTTCCTCCCGGGAAACTTCCAAAACACTGATTATTTTCTCATCCTGAGAAAATTTATGCAGGGTATTCTCACAAGCCCTGCCTGTAATTTCAAGTTCATTTTCGGACTGGAAAGCCTCGACCGCTGACCTGGTCTTGGGTCCATATAAACCGTCTATCCTATCATCATAAAAACCCTTTTCTGCCAGCTTTCGCTGGAGAATAGCGACATCTCCTCCCCGGCTTCCCTGTTCCAGAATGCGCTGTCCCAGCACCAGATCCCTCTGTTCAGCCCTGAGATCATCAACTGTAACAGTAATAATTAAAAACAGCAAGAACATTAGAATAATGAATTTGTTTCTGAGCAAATGAATCACACTCCTTTAAGCCTGAAGCTTTTATTTCCTGGATATAGCTGTCTCAATTTTAATTCTCCAATCCTTCGTCATAAATTATTTCTACGGGAAACTCTTTATTAAAATCATCTAAAATTTCAAGAACCTGAGATCGAGTTCCTTCAGTCACATCGAGGATTATTAATCCCTGTTCAGCCTCATGTAGGGTCAGCATAGCTATTCCTTCATAGGACTTAAAAACCATGTCTACAAACACCACTTCTTCGGGAGGAATAACAGCCTTTATTTTCAAGGTATCTGAATGATTTGAGTTCCTCTGTTTCATTATAATAATCCCTTATTAGCAGTTTGTACAGCGGCGGATAATGTAATTTTCACTAATAGGCCTTTCTACCCCAACTTTTACTGTACTCTCTGGATGGGGAGCTTCTTCCACTTCTTCACCATCAGCATTTATAATTACATCGATTCTCTGTTTGAAGGTGTCTCCTCCCGGTCCAAAAAATTCCACTTTGTCTCCCTGACAGATCTTATTTTTTATCCTGACTATTGCCAGCCCAGGATCGGGTAAAAAACCTTTGACCTGCCCCAGATATTTATAGTTCCTGATGTAGGATGAATCAGCATAATTCTGACCCTGCTGTTTGGGATTCCCATGGAAAAATCCTTTAGTATAGGGACGATGGCTTACTTTGTCAAGTTCATCCTTCCATTCCTGCTTTACAGTAAAACTATCCGGATCACCGGAATATTCATTGAGAGCCTGCCGGTATATCCCGGTAACAGTAGCAACATAATGAATGCTTTTCATCCGGCCCTCAATCTTCAGTGATTCTACCCCCAGTTCAACCAGCTCAGGTATTTCCTCAAGTAAATTGAGATCTCTGGAATTCATTATATAGGATCCCCTGTTATTATCATCGATGGGAAAATACTGTCCTGGTCTTTTTTCTTCCACCAGGCTGTATTTCCAGCGGCAGGGCTGAGCACAATTTCCTCGATTGGCATCTCTACCGGTTAGATAATTGCTCAAAAGACAGCGGCCGGAATAGGAAATACACATCGAGCCGTGAATAAAAACCTCCAGACCGGCCTCGGTCCGGGATTTAATTTCTGCTATCTCGTTCCGGCTTAATTCTCTTGCCAGAATTATTCTCTCCACACTTTTTTCTTCCCAGAATCTAACACTGGCCCAGTTAACAGTGTTAGCCTGGGTGCTTAAATGTATAGGCAAATTCATCTTATTTTCTTCCAAAAGATATAAGACACCGGGATCGGAAACTATTACTCCATCTAGATTAAGTTCAGTAAGAAAATTTAAAAATTCCATGATTTTCTCCAGATCCTGGTTATGGGGTATTATATTCAAAGTTAAATATATTTTCTTATTGCGCTGATGAACATATTCAACCGCATTTTGTAGTTCTTTTCTGGTAAAATTATCGGCTTTGGCCCTGAGGCCAAATTCCTTTCCTGCACAGTAAACGGCATCTGCACCATAGTCAAGAGCAATTTTGAGCTTGGCCATATTTCCAGCAGGTGCCAGCAGCTCAGGAATTTCCATACTATGACCTCCAAATTGTCCGGTTTAGATTAAGTTTTCAGTTAAATTCTGCCTGAATTCTACCAGTGTTAGTGATTAAGTTTTTCCCTCTGCTGATCAAGATGTTCCTGATAGCTTCTGGTAAATACATGACTTCCATCAGGCAGAGCAAAATAGTACAAATAATCATTTTCTTCAGGTTCCAGTGCTGCAGCCAAAGATTCTCCCCCGGGACTGGCAATTGGTCCAGGCGGAAGCCCCTCCACCAGATAGGTGTTATAGCTGGAGTCAATCTCTAGATGTCGGTATAAAACCCTGTTGACTCTTTCTGGAAGAACATACTGAACTGTAGCATCAAGCTGCAGCCGCATATTCTGGTTTATTCTATTGTAAATAACACCGGCAATTCTTGGTTTTTCTGCTGCTAAATCTGCTTCCTTTTCAATCAGAGATGCTATGGTTACATAATCAGCAATTTCGAAATTATTGGCTGGAATCTGCTGTTCAATCTTTTCCTCTATTTTAGCCAGCCATTCTCTTTCAAATCTGTCGAGCATTACAGCCAGAATTTCTTCAGGAGAAAAATCATAGGGAATAATATAGGTATCCGGGAAAAGAAAACCCTCCAGCCGCCATTCAACCAGACTTTCATCCGGCAGATAACCTCTATCCAGCAGCTCATCCTCAAGAGAATCCCTGATCTCTTCAATTTCATAATCAGTCTGATTGGCCAGCCTTTCTGTGATTTGAGTCAGAGTGAAGCCTTCAGGTATGGTGATTCTAAAAGTAGCTGCATCACCTCTTCTTATTTTATCAACCACTTGAATCATATCATCATTTTCAGAAAAAATGTAAGTACCGGCCTGTAAATTTCCCTGATAATCATTAATTAAAATATATATTTCAAAGAGAAGCCGGGAATTAATAATTCCTCTTTCCTCTAATTGGGCAGCTATTTGCCTGAGAGAACTCCCCCTGCTAACCCTGACAGGTTGAGAAAATTCTTCTTCAGTTTCAACTAAAGCTGGACCGGGCCGCAGTTGATAATCTACTCTGAAAAATATCCCAGCTGCCAGTACCGCCAGCAAAAAAATTACAGCGGCTCTTTTCAAAACCATACCCTCCTGTATATCAAAAAAATTCTGTTTATAACAGTCTTTAATATGTCCCATCTTAATGAATGCCCTGTCTTTAAAATGCACTGTCAGCAACTTTAACAGAAACTCTATATTGAACAGCAATTTTTAATTAAAAAAATAATCAGCAAAATCAGCAAGAAATCAGAAAATGTACCTTCTAAAGAGATTAATAAAACAGTTAAAACAGTCTGCTGTCTGGTTTTACTTTACTATCACTTTTCCCCCGACTGAGTTAAATAATAATGCCGGGATACGGCATCAAATTCTTCATCATCTTCAATTACTGCCAGCATTTCTTCCTCATTATCCCTGATAATTTTCATTAAGAGAGCCTCCTGCCGGGCCAGCTGTTCCTCTCTATCCTCTGAAGGTGAAAGAATACAGTATTCCTCTCCTTCATAGCTGAACTTATCCTGAAGATAAAATCTGTATTCCTGATCATCTTCCTGCAACACCAGTTCACCTCGTTCGCCATCATACCAGTAACAAAGCTCCTCATCTCTGTTGTTTTTATTTATTTTGCTCATTATTATTCTTGCCTCCCTGAATTTGCGCCAGATATCTTTGTAAAATTATTGAGGCAGCAAGCTTATCCCGTTGATTTTTTCGGTCAGCCCGGCTAACATCCCCTGCCAGCAAAATTTTTTCCACTTCTGCGCTGCTTAATCTTTCATCCTGCAGCACTACAGGAAGATCAAATTTATCATTCAAAGTTTCTTTAAATTCCCGGGAAATATCAGCCCTGCAGCCCTCACTGCTGTCCATATTTAAAGGAAGACCTAAAACAATCAAAGAAATCTGGTATTCAGCAATTATATCAGCTAGATCCTGCAAAACTTGATCTGTATTGTGATTGGGGATTGTTTTCAAAGGCTGAGAAGTTATCCTGAGTGCATCACTGACAGCCAGTCCTATTCTTTTATCCCCGTAATCAATAGCCAGTACCCGCAAATTTGCCTCCTTTAGTACAATTATTACCTGTTTCTAATTATCCTAGTATATCATTATACCTCCCGGTCTCTTTAATTGCAAGCCCCAATTTCTTCTCCTCTGACCAGCCCTGTAACAAGAAAAAAGAAAAAACCCGCTGATATAAACAACAGCGGGTATAAAAAAATATATTTTAGGGGAATATCAATAACCTGTGAGAAATAACCTTACTTTAACCGGACTTTAACCGGTGAGATATAAGCTTCCTTTTAAAAAATTAATCCTTCATATAACTGGATATTAATTCTTCCAGAATATCATCCCGATCCACCGTCCGGATCATGGTTCTGGCATCTTTATAACTGGTTATATAAGCTGGATCACCGGAAATAAGATATCCCACAATCTGATTTACCGGATTATAACCTCTTTCTTCCAGAGCATAAAAAACCCTCTTGAGGACATAACCGGCTTCACTTTCCTCATCACTTAGATCAAAATCAAACTTCATAGTTTCACTAATTTTATGCTTTTCCTGCTCGGTCATAACTACAACCTCCAGAGAAACTCATTTTAATAAAATTCATCCACCAGACTTTATCTTGTAAAAATGCCGTAATATTTTCATGTCTTGTTGTGTCTCGGAGGGGCATGGTGGTTTACTTATATTTTCTAATTGCTCCTGTCTGCTATCAGCTCGCGGGCCAGATCAAAGGCTTCTGGTAGTTTCCCCGGCTGACTGCCTCCTGCCTGGGCCATATCAGGTCGTCCACCTCCTCCGCCTCCGGTAACAGCAGCAATTTGACCAATTAAATCTCCAGCCTTAAAACCTTCCTTGATAAGGTCGGAAGTAACCCGGGCCACAAAAAAGAGGCTGCCGCTTTCAACCAGAGCCAGAATAACTATTCCACTGGATATCTCTTTAACAATTTCATCACTTAAATTTCTCAGAGCTTCTTTGTCTATGCCTTCCACCCGGGATAGCAGTACTGATATGCCATTAATTTCTTCCATATTCTTTATCAAATCATTTGCCTTACTGTCAGCAAACCTGTCCTGAAGGGATTTAAGCTGTCTTTTCAATTCTCTGGTTTCAGCCTGTAATTGAGAAATTCTAGCAGGCAGATCAGAAGGCTCAACTTTCAAGTCTCTGGCAGCTTTCTGAAGTATATCCTCCTGTTCTTCAATCAGTTCCAGGGCTGCCAGTCCGGTTTTTGCTTCAATTCTCCTGACTCCTGCAGCAATTGAACTCTCCTGAGAAATTTTAAATAACCCAATTTCCCCCGTAGCAGAAACATGGGTTCCTCCGCAAAGTTCCAGACTGTAATCCCCGGTTTGAACAACCCGGACTTTATCCTCGTATTTTTCTTCAAAAAGTGCCTGGGCACCCTTTTTTCGTGCTTCTTCTACTGTTGTTTCATAGGTTTCAACCGACAAATTGGCCATAATTTTACGGTTAACTTCTCTTTCCAGGCTGCGTAATTCTTCTGGAGTTAAAGCCTTAAAATGGGTAAAATCAAATCTCAGCCTTTTTGGAGCCACCAGAGATCCGGACTGATTAACATGGTCACCCAGGAGATCCATCAAAGCCTGATGCAGCAGGTGAGTAGCAGTATGGTTGCGGGCAGTAGCCTCTCTCAAGTCCCTGGTAACTGCAGCCCTTACTTTTTGCTCAAGCTGCAGCTTACCCTTTTTAACCTCAACTACAGCCACGTCAAAACCATTTTTCTGCTGCATATCCTTTACCAGGACCTCCAAATCCTCATTCTCTGCAGTCAGGCGTCCCTTATCTCCCACCTGGCCTCCCCCTTCAGCATAGAAGGGATAGGAACTCAGAATAGCTTCTCCTTTTTCCCCGGATTTCAGCTCTCCAACTTCTTCTCCATCGCTTATAATTGCCAGTATTTTCCCCTCAGTTTCCAGGTTATGATAGCCGACAAATTTCTGTTCGACATCAATTTTATCTCCCAGTTTTTCATAAATCTCATCAGCCTTTCCAACAAAACCCCCGACCTGACGGGCCTGTCGGGCTCGCTGTCGCTGCTTATCCATTTCCTCTTCAAATCCCTCCAGATCAATTTCCAGGCCTTCTTCCACCAGCACATCTCTGGTCAGATCAGGGGGAAAGCCATAGGTATCATATAGCTCAAAAGCCTCCTCACCGCTTAACCGGGAACGGTTCTGGCTTTTTAAAGCAGTAATTTTATCCTCTAATATCTCCAGCCCCTGATCCAGGGTGTTAAGAAATCTTTCCTCCTCTGAATAAACCACCCGGGAGATATGCTCCTCCTGTTCCTTGACTTCAGGATAGGGAACCTTCATAATTTCAACAACACTGGCTACCATCTCATGGAGAAAGGGTTCCTGAAAATCAAGCTTCAAACCATAACGGGAAGCTCTGCGCAGCAACCTTCTTATGACATAACCCCGTCCCTCATTGGAGGGTAGAGCGCCATCAAGAACAGCCATGGTAACTCCCCTGAGATGGTCAGCAATAACCCGAAAAGCAGTTTGAATCTTTTCCTCAGAATCATACTTATAGCCGGAACGCCGGCTGATTTCTTCCAGCAAAGGTTTAATTATATCAATTTCATAGTTTGATTTGGTACCCTGCAGCACCGAGGCAGTTCTCTCTAAACCCATTCCCGTATCGATATTCTTCTGAGGTAATTCCAGATACTCTCCCTCTTCTGTATAATCATACTGAGTAAAAACCAGATTCCAGAGTTCCAGGTAGCGGTCACCTTCACCGCCCAGAACATCCTCCGGACCGGTACCAAACTCCGGTCCCCGATCAATATGAATTTCAGAGCAGGGCCCGCAGGGACCGGTACCTATCTGCCAGAAATTATCCTCCTTACCCATTCTTACTATCCTTGTCTCCGGTAAACCGATCTTCTCCTGCCAGATTTTAAAGGATTCATCATCATCCTTATATATGGTGGCAATTAGTTTATCCTCGGGAAGGTTTAAAATATCTGTTACATATTCCCAGCCCCAGGCAATAGCCTCTTCCTTAAAATAATCTCCAAAGGAAAAGTTTCCCAGCATCTCAAAAAAAGTATGGT
Source organism: Halanaerobiaceae bacterium (assembly GCA_007134885.1). Lineage (GTDB taxonomy): Bacteria > Bacillota > Halanaerobiia > Halanaerobiales > Halarsenatibacteraceae > T1SED10-84. Next base: position 19,879 of record SLJX01000100.1, on the reverse strand, counting down.
GGCGGGCTGTTCTTCCCACATTCTCGATATCTCCGGTTCTGATACATTTCTGGCAGGAAGCCATTCGGTGATGAGGTGGGGTTTCCTGTCCGCTGAAAAAGGGTTTCAGAGGAAACATCCCGGAGTTAACCCAGAGAACTGTGGGGTCATTTTGGGGTATCAGCGGGGCGCTGTCAACCACCAGATGATCTTTGTTTCTAAAAAATTCCAGATAGGACTGCCGCAAATCATCAGTTAACATTACTAATCTCTCCTTCTAATTCTGGCAAAACGCCTTTTGCCGATCTGCAGGATCATTTCATCCTCAACCGGTACATCATAATCTATGGTTTCAATTTTTTCATCATCCAGGGTAACTGCTCCCTGTTTAATCAATCGACGGGCCTCGCTGTTGCTATCAACCATACCAGTAGCTGAAATTAACCTGACAATCCAGAGTTTGCCATTATCAAGCTGATCGGTAGAAATGGTTACTTCTGTCATATCTTCAGGCTTTTCACCTTCGGAGAATACTCTGGCAAACTCCTGAGCAGCTTTTTGGGCTTTTTTACTGTCATGGAAATTACTGACTATTTTTTCAGCCAGATATTTTTTGACCTCCATGGGATTAGTTCCATCATCCTCCAATTTTTCTCGCTGCTCCTCTACCTGAGCGGGCGGGAGGTCTGTCACCAGTTCAAAATAACGAAGAATTAAGTCATCAGGCAGTGACATAACCTTTCCATACATGGTGTTAGGATCTTCATTAATTCCAATATAATTGTCAAGACTTTTGCTCATCTTCTGGGTTCCATCTAATCCTTCCAGCAGGGGCATCATCATGACCACCTGGGGCACCTGTTCAAATTCCCGCTGCAGGCGGCGTCCTACCAGCAGATTAAATCTTTGATCCGTGCCCCCCAGTTCAATATCAGCGTCCAGGGCAACGGAATCATAACCCTGCAGCAGAGGATAGAAAAACTCATGAATTGCAATAGGTTTATTCTCATTCATTCTGGTGGCAAAATCATCCCGCTCCAGCATTCTCGCCACGGTGTATCGGGAGGCAATATTTATAATATCTTCCAGCATCAGCTCACCCAGCCAGCTGCTGTTAAAATGAAGAACTGTTTTCTCTGAATCCAGTACCCGGGAAAACTGCTCCTGATAGGTGCGGGCATTTTCTCTGACCTCTTCCTCGGTCAGCTGTTTTCTGGTCTCAGATTTACCGCTGGGATCACCTATCATTCCAGTAAAATCTCCAATTATCAGATGAACTTCATGACCGAAATCCTGAAATTGTTTAAGTTTATTAAGGACTACAGTATGCCCTAAATGGATATCCGGAGCAGATGGGTCAAGGCCCAGTTTAACCTTTAAAGGCCTATCTTCATTGCGAGTTTCTATTAATCTTTTTCTCAAATCCTCTTTGGTAATCAAGTCTTCTACTCCCTGGGATAGAATCTCCAGTTCCTGATTAACCTCTTTCAGTTCTGAAGCTGAAATTTCCAGATTATCTTTAAGTTCCTCTTCCTTCTCTGCTCCAGTTAAGATGTCTTCGTTTTGTTTGGCCTGTCTTTCCGCAGTCATAATATTTTCCGGCAGTCAGCCGGATAACCACCTCCTGTTTAAATTTCAGTCAACTCACAAAAATTCTAACATCTATTAAAAAAAACAAAAGAAAATAATATATATTTTTTTCTCAATTTTTATTATCCGTTAAATTTAATTTAGAAAAATTCCCCAGCAGAAGGAAAAATTATTCAGAAAAGTTCTGGAAACCTGAGGATTTACTTCACTAACTTTCCCACATATGCTATAATTATATCAGAATGATTTTTCTCTAACAAGGTGTAAGAGACTCTTTATTTATGTTATAATTTATAAATGCAGAATTTATTTTATTCAAGAGCTTTATGGAGGTGAAAGCTGTGGCCCGCCGCAGCAACAATAATAACAAAAATACTTCCAGACAAAAGTGGAAGTTATATCTTATTACGGCTCTGGTTCTGATTTTTTTCCTGTCTGTGGGAACCGTCCTGGGCGGCCTCTACTTTATCGTCAGCGAAACCCCGGATATCTCCGACTACCGGGGAGGGCGGCAAAGCACCATGATCTACAGCGGGGATGGAACTTTAATCAACAGCCTGTATCAGGAAAATAGGGTCTATGTCACCCTGGATGATATTCCCGAAGAACTGCAGCAGGCTATTGTTGCTATTGAAGACCATAATTTTTATGATCATCATGGAGTCGATCTGGTCGGTATAAGCAGGGCTTTGATAACCAATATAGCCGAAGGAAGAATTGTTCAGGGAGCCAGCACGATCACCCAGCAGCTGGCCCGGGAGGCCCTTTTAAGTCAGGAAAAAACTTTCTTTCGTAAACTTCAGGAAGTTTATTTAGCGCTTCAGTTCGAAAGGCTCTACACCAAATCCGAAATTCTGGAAATGTACTTAAATGAAATATTTTTCGGGCACAGTGCCTATGGAGTAGAAGCGGCTTCCCGGCAGTATTTTGGCAGATCCGTTTCCGAGCTGGATCTGAGCGAATCGGCCCTGATCGCGGCACTGCCCCGCTCCCCCAATTACTACTCTCCCTTTAACAATGAGGATGCCGCTCGAAGTCGCCGCAATGTGGTTTTAAACCGCATGCAGCAGCTGGGGTATATTAATGAAAATGAATTCGAAATGGCCCGAACAGCTGAAATTGAGCTCCATCCCGCCGGACGCCAGCAGGTGGACGAAAGCGCCCCCTACTTCGTTCGCTATGTCAGAGATCAATTATTGCGGATGTTTGGCGCTCAGGAGGTTTATGGTGGGGGGCTGGAAGTTTATACCACCATTGATCTCGATAAACAGAAAAAGGCCGAGGAAGCTTTTCAGCAGGCCCTTCAGGAGGGTATTATCCCTTCCCACGAAAGAGATGGCGAAATTGCTAACATTCAACCTCAATATGCCTCGATATCTCTGGATCCCCGGACCGGCGAAATTAAAAGCATGATCGGGGGACGGGGCGATGATCAATTTAACCGGGCCACCCAGGCAGCCCGTCAACCGGGTTCAGCTTTTAAGCCCTTTGTCTATACCAGAGCTATTGAAGAGGGTTTCTATCCCGCTTCAATTATCAGCGATATTCCCCGACCGGCCTTTCGTTCCGACACAACCTATGAGATCTGGCCTGTTAACTTTGGTCACGAATACCATGGTATGGTTTCACTGCGCCAGGCTCTGGCTTCTTCCCTGAATGTAGCAGCTGTTAATATGATTGAAAAAGTAGGGGTAAAGGATACAATTGAAACCGCAGAAAATATGGGTATTTCAACCTTCCAGCCCCAGGATTATTATGATGATCATCTTTCGCTGGCGTTGGGAGGTTTGACCAGAGGAGTAACACCCTTAGAAATGTCATCAGCCTACGGTATTTATGCCAATGAAGGAGTCTGGGTGGAACCCCATGCCATTAAAAGGGTTGAAAACAGGCATGGCGATACCTTATATGAATCCAACCCCCGAAAAAAAGTAGTTCTCGAGGAAGAAGATAACTATCTAATGCTCAGCATGCTGCGTTCGGTTATCACTGACGGCACCGGCTGGCGGGCCAATCTGGGCCGACAGATAGCGGGAAAAACCGGGACGACCAATAATTTTACCGATTCCTGGTTTGTCGGTTTTGTGCCGGAACTGGTAACCACCGTCTGGATTGGCGAGGATTCACCTCGACCTATGAACTATCCCACCGGCAGAATCTCCAGCAGTCAGTCCGTCCAGCTCTGGACCAGAATTATGGAGCCGATTCTGGATGATATTCCACCTACCACCTTTAACCGCCCTCAGGACATCATCTCCCTGGAGGTTGATCCGGCCACGGGTTTGCTGGCCTCTGATAACCCCGGCCAATCTGTCAGTGAGGTATTCAGAATGGACAATACTCCCAATGAGCGCAGTCCTCTTCAGGGAAAGATTAATTCCGTCAGACTTGATAGAAGATCATTTAGGCTGGCTACCGAGCAAACACCGGCAGATCAGATAATTTCTGTTGATTACCTGGTGGACAGCGGCATTGTGCTGGGTCCTTTGGAAATCAACTTTGGACAAAGCAGTCATCCCGGGAGAGGACGTCAACCTATCAGTGGAACCTATGAAGCCAGACCGGGTATGCCGGTTCTGGAAATTGATCCTAATACAGGAATCCCGGAAACAACTGAAGCCGGTGACTACAAATATCTCCGGATAACCGGGAGAACGGCTGATGGAGGAAGGCCTCTTGACATTCCTGAGCTCGGTGATCAGGTACCGGAGGATATAACACCGGCTCCCGAAAGTGTACTGGAATTTCTGGAAAGGGGCGAGGAAGAAACTGATCCTGATGACTGGCCCGCCCCGGAGGTTGTTGATGACATTCCTGAAGATTCAGCTGAAGATAGAGAGGAAGATGACCCGCAAGATACCGTGGATCCCGAAGAACGGGAATCAGCCCGGCAAGATCGCCGGGATAGAATAGACAGCCTGCTGCAACTGCTGTCACCGGAAGAAGCAGAGGAACTGGAAGAAGAACTGGATGAGGAAGAACTGGAAGAAGAATTAGAGGATCTGCAGGATGAAGAGGATAACAACTAAAGAAGAAGATATCAATTAAAGAAAAAGATAAATACCGATCTTCCAGAGAATCACAATTAGATCTGAAATTAGACTGTGAATTTTCAAAGTATAAGAGCAGTTCCCGGGCTTTTTTAGCTCGAGAACTGCTCTTTTAACTTGAACTGCTCTTTTAACTTAATGTTATTTTAAAAAAATTAAAGATCCTTGTTTAAAGTTAAAGATCTTATTTAAGAAAAGAATGGGTTGCTGGCCCTTATCAGACCCCTATCTGGCCCCTATCAGACCTATCAAGCCCTTATAAATTCCCTATCCCAGGCCTATCAGGCCCCTATCGTCACGATTGTGACTCCCGAGCCCCCCTCCTTCTCTCTGCCCTCGCGAAAGTCCTTCACATGGGGGTGTTCTTCCAGGAGCTCCCTGACCGCCTCTCTCAGGGCGCCGCTCCCCTTGCCGTGAATGATCTCAAGTTCCCTAAGCCCGGCCAGCAGGGCATCGTCAAGATATTTATCAAGTTCCTGCTGGGCCGATTCGTAACGCTTGCCCCTGAGATCCAGGGAATGAGAAACCTGGCCGGATTTTTTTACCTGATACTTCTTAACCTTCCTCTCCCTTTCCTTTTCCCTGTCTTCCACCGGAATCAGATCGTTAAGGTCGGCCGTTACCTTCATAATTCCCGCCTGTACCTCGGCCTGATCGCTGTCCTCCATGAGCTCAATAATCTCACCCTGCTGATTCAAACTCCGGATTTTTACCCGATCGCCGGGTTGAAAATCGTAATCCGCTTCTCTCTCTTCCCCCGAAGAATCCCTGCCATTCTCACCCTCGGAAGAAATAATTCCGGATTCCATATCCTTAATTTCCAGATTAATCTCCGATTCCAGCCGGTCAACCTCCGGTCGGGCGGTAAATTCTTTGTTCTTCAATTCCGATAAAATCTTCTTGGAGCGGGCCCTGAGCTGCCGGAGTTCCCGCTCGGCCTGCTCCCTGGCATCCCGAACGATCCTTTCCTTCTTTTCCGCCAGTTCCTTCTCCCGGCGAAAAATTTTATCCTCTCTTCTCTCCAATCGGGCCTTCTGTTTCTCCAGCTCCAGATTCAAATTTTCATATTTCCTCCGCTCCTGATTGAGCTCTTCGATGATATCCTCAACCGCCAGTTTATCCTGATCCTGAAGCTCCCTGGCCTGAGCTATTATCTCCCCGGGAAGCCCCAGCCTGAGGGCGATTTCAAAGGCATTGCTGCCGCCGGGAATACCCATGATCAGACGATAGGTGGGGCTTAAGGTCTCCAGGTCAAATTCCACGGCCGCATTTTCCACGCCTTCGGTGCTGTAGGCATAGCTTTTTAGCTGACTGTAATGGGTGGTGGCCACCGTCACCGTATTCCGGGACTTAAATTCTTCCAGCACCGCAATTCCCAGCGCGGCACCCTCCTCGGGGTCCGTGCCCGCCCCGATTTCATCCAGCAGAACCAGACTCCTATCATCGGCCCGGTCCAGATACTCTTTGATATTATTCATATGGGAGGAAAAGGTGCTTAAATTCTGCTCGATGCTCTGTTCATCTCCGATATCGGCAAAGACATTATTAAAAACCGAGATTTTGCTGCCCTCGTCCGCCGGCAGCGGCACCCCGCTTAAAGCCATGATGACAAATAGCCCGAAGGTTTTCAGAGCCACGGTCTTGCCCCCGGTATTCGGCCCGGTGATCAGCAGCAGCCGGAACTGATCTCCGGCATAAATATCGATCGGAACCGCCTCCTCCCCCAGTAGAGGATGGCGCCCCTGTTTGATATTGACATAACCGGCCCCGTTAATTTCGGGGATCACGCAGTCATTTTTCAGCAGATATCCGCCGCGGGCAAAGATCTCATCAAACTTAATCAGCATCCGGTAGTTCTGCTTGATCCGCCGGCCATCGGCCGCTATCAGTCCCGTCAGTTCCTGAAGAATCCTCTTGATCTCGGCCTCCTCATCCCGACGGAGCTCCCGGAGCCTGTTATTTAACTCCACCACCGCCATCGGTTCCATAAAAACGGTCATTCCGCTGGCCGATGTGTCATGAACTATACCCTTAAAGGTGTTACGATACTGCTTTTTCACCGGAACTACAAACCTATTCTCCCGGCGGGTAATGATCGCTTCCTGCAGCATATTGGAATACTTATTATCCTGAGTGATACTTTCAAGCTTATTTTGAATTTCTCCTTCTGTCCCGGCTATTCTTTTTCTCAGCCGGGCCAGCTCCGAACTGGCCGAATCCTTAATCTCGTTATTGTCATCGATTACCCGGTCAATCTCCCCACGCAGCTCCGGCAGCGATACCAGACGGGCGGCATAATCCTGCAGGGGGCCCCGGATCAGCTCCTCCTCCAGGCCCCTGACCCTGCAGACATGCTCCTTAAGATCCTGAAAAAACCTCTCGGTTTCTCCGGTAGAGCGGAGCACATTATCAACCTCATTAATCTCCTCAATACTCAAAACCAGGTCTTTCCCGGCCCTCTGCAGATGAGCTTCCAGCTTCCGGGGGCAGAGCAGAGGAGGTCTGCCCTTTTCCCGCATAATTTTTGCCCCCTGCCGGGCTTCGGCAAGCCTCCTTTCCACAACCCGCCGCTCGGTCAGGGGCTTGAGGTTTTTAATTCGATCCTTACCGGGATAGGTCGAAGCCTCTCCCGCAATTATACTTTTAATTTTAGCATACTCCAGTTTTTCCAGGCTGTACTGATGCAAATAAACTCACTCCAGTTTTTCAGGTTTTATTCTTTCCTCTAATTAAACTTCAGACATATTTAGTCCTTTCTCTAATTTCACTCCAAACAAATTTAGTCCTTTTTCTAATTACACTTAAGACATATTTATTCTTTCCTCTATTTGAACTTTAGACATGCTTATTCCTTTCTCTAATTACATTCCAGACATATATCCTTATTTCTTTAACCGAATTGAATTGCCGGCCGTTATTGCCGGCCGTTATTACCGGAATTAATTTCAGGCAGCTATGCTAAAAACTCAAGCAAATCATCCAGCGGCAGAGCATTCAAAACATTTTGCTTCTCCAGCCAGGCCCGCCGGGCCACATCCGCCCCCAGCCTCATATCGCTTAATTCCCCCGTATGATGGGCATCGGTGCTGATGGCCAGCCTGACCCCCCGGGAGGCCGCCTGCCGGGCCAGCAGATCATCCAGATCCAGCCGGGAGGGCGAGGCGTTGATCTCCAGGCAGGTCCCCGTCTCGGCCGCCGCCTCTATCACCTCGGCCATCTCGACCCGATAGGCATCCCTTCGACCCAGAAGCCGTCCCCGGGGATGACCGATAATATCAACCTCGGGATTACGACAGGCTTCAACCAATCTCCCGGTGTTCTCCTCCCGGCTCTGATTGAATCCGCTGTGGATGGAAGCGATCACCAGATCCAGCCGCCTCAGAATATCATCGGAAAAATCCAGGCCGCCGTCGGGAAGAATATCCACCTCAATCCCGCTTAAAATTCTTATCCCCGAAATTCTATCCTTCAGCCTCCCGATCTCCTCCAGCTGCTCCCTCAACCTTTCCTCCGAAAGCCCGCTGGCAATCCGCAGCGATTTGGAATGGTCGGTTACCGCCAGATACTCATAACCCAGCTCCCGCGCCGCCACCGCCATATCTTCAATCCCGTAGGCTCCATCGCTGTAGCGGGTATGAAGGTGAAAATCCCCCCTGATATCGCTAAAGTCAATTAAATCCGGCAGCTCGCCCTTCCGGGCGGCCTCGATCTCACCCCGATCCTCCCTTAATTCCGGCTCGATAAAATCCAGCCCGAAAAAATGATAGATCCCGGATTCGGCAGATTCATCCCCCTCCGAGCTAAACCCGGAAGCTGCGTCCCCTTCGGATTTCTTCCCCAAATTACCACCCCGGCTCGACTCCGAAAGGTCCAAATCTTCACGATATTCCCCATCCTCCGGATCCTTCAGATCCTCGTTTTCCCCACTATCCCCCCGTTCCGCAAAATCCTCACGTCCCTCCGAATCTTCCCGATTCTCCCGATTCTCCCGGGAAAAAAGCCCGTATTCATTCAAAAAATATCCCTTCTCCTTGGCCAGCTGACGCAGCTTAACGTTATGCTCCTTGGAGCCGGTAAAATAGATCAGGGCCGCCGGAAATTCATCCTCCGCCACCAGTCTGAAATCCACCTTTACTCCGCTCTCCAGAACCAGGGTGATCTTGCTGGAGCCGGCCGACTCTACCTTATGGAGGCCTTCCAGTTCCCGGAGATGATTTTCCAGTCCGTCACTCTCGGGATCGGCGGGAATCATGAGAATATCGATATCCTTAACCAGTTCCTTCCGCCGCCGCAGACTTCCGGCAGTCGTATATTTTAAATAGAGTTCCGGTTTTCTCTCCAGGTGTTCACCAATTCTTTCAGCCAGGCAATCGGCTTCATTGATTTTCATTCTCTCCTGGAAGGATTCATAGCGGGCAACCGCTTCCTTAAGATTCTTAGCCAGTTTGGGACCGAAACCCTCCAGCTCCCGAACCCTTTTCTCCTGCAGGGCCTTCTTTAAATCCTCAACCCCGCTGACCTCCAGCTGATAATAGAGCTGATGAGCCCTCTTGGGTCCCACTCCGGGTACTTCAATCAAATCCAGCAGCCCGGCCGGCAGCTCCCGTTTTAATTCTTCCAGCTGATCGGCGGTTCCGGTAGCAAAAATTTCTTTTATGGTGGCCGAAAGCCCCTCTCCTATTCCTTTAATTTCCGTCAATCGATCCTCGGCTACCAGGACCTTCAGCTCCTCCGAAACCGAACTTAATGAGCGGGCCGCATTCTGATAGGCCCTGATTCGATAGCGATTATCGCCCTTAATTTCCATTAAATCTGCCAGCTCTGACAGAATGTCGGCGGCTTCCCTGGCAGTTATTTCCTTTTCCATCCTTCACCCTCCCGAATTCTGCCTTCTTTCAACATTAAAAAAGCGGCCAGAGATTTAATCACGGCCGCCCCAGTATTTCTTCCAGAGTTTGCTGAATCATAGGAGTTAAACCCAGCAGCCAGTCGGCAAAATAGGAGCCGGCCACCACCGACTCCACCTCGGCTATGGGTATCTGACTTAAAATAAGTACGATCAGATAGGCCAGAGCCAGCCCCTTAATACCGCCCAGTAGAAAACCTCCGCCCCTGTCAACCGATTCCAGATACATCCAGTCCAGCAGAGATTTAATGATATCACCCAGAATATGAACCGCCAGATTGGCCACAATAAAAATAATGGCAAAACTGATAAACTGCAGAATAGTGGGAGAAAAGTCCAGATATCTTTCCAGAAAAATAACAAAATCCAGATAAAACATCAGCGAAAGATATATGGCCAGCAGCAGCCCCAGAACCGTGGCGGTCTGCCGTACAAAACCCTTGCGATAACCCGTTATTAAAAAATAAAGGATGATTATAAATATGATGACATCGAGCAGCGCTATCCCCTGCAATTATTAATCGACCTCCTGCAGCAGTTCCATCAGTTCGTTGTTGTCCTGCCTGAGGCGTTCTATTTCCTCCCGCAGCTTTTTACAGGATTTCCTTTCCCGCTCCAGCTCCTTCTGCAGCTCCTGATTTTTTCTTTCCGCCTTCTGACAGTGATCGGCCAGATTTAACAGGGTTAATCTAATCAGCTGGCGGCGGGGAATATTGGGATAGGCCCGGGCAATATCCTCTCCGATTGTATTAATTCTCTCCGCCAGACTCTCCAGATAATCCCGGGAAAGATCCCCCACAACTGTATGGTCTTCTCCCAGCACCCTAACGGTAAACTTATTTTCAGTATTTTTTTCCCCCGTCTTCTGCGCCATAAGGAATCCTCCCCGATTATAATTATTACTCGCTTAACAGACAAAACAGTTAAACACCGTCCCGTAAGCGGTTAAATACCGTCCCGACCGGAAATATTTTCTTTACTATTCCTTTTATATACTTCCCGGCCAGGAGATAAAATCCTGCTAGCAGCGGCCTATTTTCCTCTTATTTTAGCCTGAAATTCATCTTCCAGAACTTCTATTATATTATCAACCTGCTTTTCAACCTCTTCTTCCTTCAGAGTTTTATTGTAATCCTGAAAAACCATATTTAAGGCCAGGCTCTTCCGGCCCTCGGGAATCTGCTCGCCCTGATAAAAATCAAATATTTCAGTGCTGATTAAAATATCTGACGCGGCCTCCTCCACCGCCTCAATAACATCCCGGGCCGGGATATCTTCAGATATTAAAAGGGCCAGATCTCTGGATATTGAAGGGAATCGGGGTATCTGCTGATAGCTAATTTTCTCATAACCGGCAGCCTGATAAATAAGTTTTTTATCCAGTTCAACAGCAGAGGTTCTGGCCGGCAGTTTAAACTCTTCTATTACATCAGGATGAAGCTCTCCTAAAACCCCGACCCTCTTATTCTTAAATTTAAGGTCAGCGACCCGACCGGGATGGAAAATATCGAGTTTTATTCTCTGCCAGCTCCAGGAGTCAATTTCAAGCTTATCCAGCAGGTTTTCTACCGCCCCTTTTAAATAAAAATAATCCGGGGCTGATAAATTCCAAGGATCATAAGCCGCTCCCATGCTGGCGAGCCCAATTTTATCAGTTTCAACAGGACGATTTCTCTCTCCCCGGGAGACAAATACCCTGCCGGTTTCATAAATTGACATATCCTTAACCTGCTTCCGGGAATTCAGGGATAATACCTCTATCAAACCCGGTAATAGTGAAATTCGCATTCTGGAAAAAGCCTGGCTGAGCGGATTTTTCAGCTTTACAATGCTATTTTTAAAGTTACTTTCAAAGCTATCTTCCCTGGAACTGCGAGATTTGCCCTCAGTTACAGCAAGATAAAATTTATAATAATCTTGAAGATAATCCGTTAAATTATCATCTTTTGGCCTCAGGCTGAAATTTTTAACTTCCTCAAGCCCCTGGCCTCTTAAAATCCGGTTAATTTTTAAGCTGGCTTTCTGTTCCGGGTTACGGCCTCCCGGTTCAGCGCTGGCAGGTCTGGTATAGGGAATATTGTTATAGCCATAAACCCGGGCAATCTCTTCAATAAGGTCGGCTTCACCATCAACATCTCTTCTAAAACCCGGAATGCTGACTGCAATCCGGGAGTCATCCTTCATATCAGCCTCAAAGCCCAGTCCGGTCAGCATATCACTCATTTCTTCCCCTGCTATTTCAACACCCAGGAAATTATTAACCCTGTCAGTCTCAAGCTGCAGCTTCTTTTTTTCACAGGGTTCCGGATAGCAATCCACCATTTCTTCAGTAATCTTTCCTCCAGCATATCTTTCCAGCAGATAGCAGGCCCGGCGGCTGGCTTCAGCAACTGCGGTTATATCAATTTTTCTTTCAAATCTGTGGGAGGATTCACTGGAAAGGCCGTATTTTTTTGCTGTCCTTCTGACATTGACAGCATCAAAGGAGGCAGCCTCCAGCAATACCCGGCCAGTTGATTCTGTTACCTCGGTGTTTGCCCCTCCCATCACCCCGGCCAGACCGACTGGTTTTTCCCGATCAGCAATTACCAGAACTTCAGGAGTTAGCTGCCTCTTTTCATCATCCAGGGTGATAAGCCTTTCCCCCGGATTAGCCCGGCGGACAATGATTTTTCTGCCGTTAATATTATCGTAATCAAAGGCATGGAGCGGCTGGTTATATTCCAGCATTACATAATTGGTTATATCAACAATATTATTAATTGGCCTGATGCCTGCTGCCTCCAGACGGCGCTGCATCCATAGAGGAGAGGCTTTTATTTCAACATCTTCTATGAGACGGCAGGTATACCGCTGGCAGAGATCTGGATCCTGTATCTCAACTTCGGGGGTTGCTGCCTGAAAAGTCTTTCCGTCATCTTCAGGTAAAAGCTCAGGCCAGTTTATTTCTAGAGTTTCATCGCTCAACCCTCGAACTTCCCGGGCAACCCCTAAATGACCCAGGCAGCGAGCATAATTCGGGGTTAGATCCAGCTTATAAGTATAATCATTAAGGAGAAGTGCTTCTACCAGCAGATCCCCTGCTTCAACTTCCTCCGGCAGCTCCATAATGCCGGACTGTCTCTCCTCCTTCAATCCCAGTTCATCTGCCGAACAGATCATCCCGCTGGACTTGACCCCTCTCAGCTCAGTTTCTTCTATTTTCAGACCGCCGGGGAGACGGCTGCCGGGCAGGGCTACAGCTACCTTGAGATTTTCAGCTATATTGGAAGCTCCGCAGACAATCTGTCTTTTATTCTCTCCGCAGTCCACCTGACAGACCTTCAGGTTATCAGCATTTTCGTGATCTTTTATCCCAATAATCTCTCCTGTAATTATCTTATCCAACCCCTCCCCCTGGTAGAACATTTCTTCAACTTCCAGTCCTGCCATGGTCAAAAAGTACTTCAATTCTTTAGGTTCACAGGGTATATCTATATAGGAATTAAGCCAGTTGTAAGAAATTTGCACCAATATCTCCTCCAGAATAATTATTTAAACTGCTGCAAAAATCTCCGGTCATTTTCCTGCAGCAATCTGATATCATCAATGCCATATTTTAAAAGAGCTATCCTGTCTATACCCATGCCGAAAGCAAAGCCGCTGTAGCTTCTCGGATCAATGTCGGACATCGATAAAACTTTGGGGTGCACCATTCCCGAACCCATGATTTCCAGCCAGCCTGTGCGGGAACATAGGCTGCATCCCTTCCCCTCACAGACTATACAGGAAACATCAACTTCAGCGCTGGGCTCGGTAAAAGGGAAATAACTGGGTCGAAAACGGACAGAATGTTCCTCACCAAATATTTGCTCCACCATAATACTTATCGTTCCCTTAAGATCACCAAATGTTATCTTATCGTCCACCACCAGCCCCTCCAGCTGATGGAATACAGGTGAGTGAGAAGCATCAAGTTCATCAGCCCGGTAAACTCTTCCTGGAGCTATAATTTTAATCGGAGGCTTTGTCTTCTCCATGGTTCTGACCTGAACCGGAGAGGTATGAGTTCTCAGGAGATAGAGATCATCCAGATAAAGGGTATCCTGCAGATCTCGAGCCGGATGATCTTCAGGAATATTTAGGGCCTTAAAATTATAATATTCATCTTCAACCTCGGGACCCTCAGCAATTTTAAATCCCATGCTGATAAAAATATCCTCCAGCTCCTCGGTTACCAGCGAGAGAGGGTGCTGGCTTCCTGTTTTAATTCTGGTGCCTGGAAGAGTTACATCAATCCTTTCTTCTTCAAGCTGCTGTTTCTTCTTCTCTTCTTCAATTTTTTCCTGCCGGACCTCCAGTTGTCGGGTTATCTGCTGTTTCAATTTATTCAATTCCTTACCCAGAACCGGTTTGCTTTCATCAGGAATTGAGCCCATCTTTCCGTACAATTTTTTGACCCGCCCATTTTTACCTAAAAATCTGATTCTTAATTTTTCCAGGCTCTCACTATCATGGGCTTCGGCAAACATTTCCTGAAATTCCTCTTTCACTTCATTAATTGTTTCCTCAATGTTCATATTAAATCTTCACCTCCACAATAAACTGTAAGCTGTCTCTGGCTGTCTAACTTTTTAGCATAATTTAATTTTTGGACTATATCTTTACAAAAAATAAAATCAGTACCAGAATAGCTAAAAGCAGCTAAAATTATCTTAAACTAAAAAAACTCCCGTCCACAAATAGGGACGAGAGCTTCGCGGTACCACCCTTATTATCCAGCAAAACAGCATTTTATCATAGTAAAGCTGATTTCTGTGATCACTTCAGGATTGATAACGGGTTTACTCCCGGTAAAGTCTAATCATTCTCCTTCAACTTCCAGCTCCAGAGCGAATTTCACCGGCACAGCCTGAATGACGCTTGCAGTCCAGGGCGTCATCTCCCTAAAATATTTACCAGGCTCGTTGTCTCCAGCTTATGCTCTCCTTCTCAGCCTTTCAGAGATATTCCTGTTTGATTCTCCTCAGCAGCTAATTCAAATACATTGCGATAGGCCAGATATGCCGTTATAGACCCGGTTCTTTCAAAAAGATTCCAGAAAATAAGTTCAGTCCACCCCAAATTAACCACTCCCTTCAGCCTGATGAAATGCCTGATATATAAATTATATCACAGACTCCTTACTCTGGCAAGCAGCTAATTTCAAAAAAATCTGCTTAATTCTGTCCCAGAATTTTGACCATTTCAAAAATCACTATGGAAGCAGCAACCGCTGCATTCAAAGATTCCATCCTGCCTGGCAGAGGAATGGTAATTTCCCGGTCAATGAAATTTTTAATATCTTGCGGTAATCCCCTGGCTTCATTCCCTATGATAATAATATCATCTCGCTCAAAGATAAAATCATAATAGGGCTGCGAGGCTCCCGGTTCAGCAGCCACCAGCCTGCGGGGTTTAAGTTGATCACCAGCAATGCTCTGCTTAATATCTGCCCGGGTAATAGATTGGCAGACCGGCAGTGAAAAAATGCCGCCCATACTCCCTCGCACAACCTTGGGGTTAAAAATATCAACTGAGCCCTTTAAAGTAAGTAAACCGGCCAGATCGGCAGCAGCAGCAGTTCTTATTATGGTACCGAGATTGCCTGGATCCTGGACTTCAGCCAGCAGCAGCAGGGGACCGGAAAGCTGCCAGATTTCACTGAGTAAAATTTCCCTGCTCCTGGCTACTGCCAGAACTCCCTGGGGATTAACAGTGGTGACTGCCCGGTTAAAGAGGTCAGCCTCTAAAATAACTGGTTCCACCCCAGCAGGCAGATGTTTAATTATGTTCTGAACTTCATCCGATTCAATCTCCAGTTCCTGACTGAGATAAAATTCTTCAATTCCGGCCTCGGCCTTTAAAGCCGTTTCAATCAGTTTAAATCCTTCCAGCAGAAAGCGTCCCTGCCGCTGGCGGAACTTCTTTCGTTGAAGTTTGATCAGGTTTTTAATCCTGTTATTTTGCCTGCTGGATATTCTTTCCCAATCCTTCATCAAAAATCTCACTCCTGCAAAAAAACCCGGGCAAAATACCCGGGTTTAATAAAAGATATTGAGCTGTTATTAAAGTTCTGCCTTGGCCAGGTTAACCAGTTCAGCAAAGGCTTCTTTATCATTAACAGCCAGATCAGCCATAATTTTACGATCAATTTCAACATCAGCCTGCTTCAGGCCATTGATAAAGCGACTGTAGGACAGTCCTTCCTGTCTGGCAGCAGCATTAATTCTGGTAATCCAGAGACGGCGAAAATCTCTTTTGCGCCTTCTCCGATCTCGATAGGCATAATCAAGCGATTTCATTACCGCCTGCTTGGCAGGACGAAACAACTTGCTTCTGGAACCAAAAAACCCTTTGGCATTCTTAAGAACCTTTTTCCGTCGTTGGCGGGCTTTGCTACCTCTTTTTACTCGCGGCATGGTGGAACACTCCTTTCCAGCATTAAACTAATTAACAGTCTATATTTTAATTCTTTATTTTAATTCTTTGCTTAATGAAATGAATTACAGGGATTGAACTAACTGTCTGTACTTCTGGCGGTGAGCTTTGCTTACCTCGACTTCTTTACGCAATCTGTGTTTACGGTTAGAGCTTTTTTTAGTCAATTTATGACTCTTAAATCCCTTCTTGCGCATTAATTTTCCGGTTCCAGTTTTCTTAATTCTTTTAGCTATACCTTTGTGGGTTTTCATTTTAGGCACAGAAATCCCTCCTCTTATTCAAAATTGAACGTTGATAAATCTCTGCTGCAATATTATATCTAATAGTATATAATTTAACAAATACTTAATGCAACATAAATACAACTCAAGATACCTCAAAATACAAGGTAAGCTTAAAGCTTACTACATATTTTGGAAAATTTAACGCATATACTACATATTTATATAAATTTAACTTGATTTAACATAAATTAACTGGCAAATTGATAAATTATTTATCGCTATCAGGTGCGATAAACATCATCATATTTCGCCCTTCCATATTGGGACCGCTCTCTACCGTTCCCAGATCACTGGTTTCTTCCTTAAGCCGCTCACAGAGATCATAGCCCAGATGTTTGTGCATCATCTCCCGGCCCCGGAATTTAATTCTGACCTTAACTTTATCCTTATCTTTAAGAAAACGCCGGGCCTGTTTCAATTTTACATTAAAATCATGATCTTCAATTTTGACCCCCATCTGCACCTCTTTAACATTCATGACATTCTGGTTTTTCTTGGCTTCCTGTTCTTTTTTAGCCTGCTCATATTTATACTTACCATAATCCATGATTCGGCAGACCGGAGGATCAGCCTGGGGAGCAACCTCTACTAGATCCAGTTCCCTATTTTCTGCCTCCTTCAGAGCCTTCTGCAGGGGCATTATACCAATCTGTTCTCCTTCGGGATTGATCAATCTTACTTCCCGGGCATTAATCTGTCTGTTAACCCGTAAATCTTCTACGATTTTATACACCTCCAAGTTTTTTAAAATAAATTACCTCAAGTTTTATACTTATATTACTGCTTATACTGATATTACTGCAGTCTCAAGCCTGCAGTCTAAAAAAACAAGAGGGGAGAGCCTGCTACAGCGAATATTTTGATCTTCATAACCAATTAAATTTAAAAAAGCGGGAAGTCACAAAGACCGCCCGCCAGCTAACTGATTTTCAGCCGCTAACCAGAAACAGGTTTGCTTAATAAGGCATACTTCAGCCATACCTCCTCTGCTTTTCAGCTGAAACAGTATTAACCAATAATCCCATTATTGGTGAGAAGCAGGCGCTTCTACTTTATTTTCACATAAAAGAGTATATCAGATTCATCAGCTTTAGTCAACTTCTTTTTTCAGCAATTTCCCTATTAATATCGGCTATGAATTTATCCAGCTCCATCTCACCCAGGTCTCCCTCCCGGCGTTCTCGAACAGAAACCGTCTCACTTTCAACCTCCCGGGAGCCAACAATCAGCATATAGGGTACCTGTTCCACCTGGGCTTCTCGAATTTTATAACCAACCTGCTCGTCGCGATCATCCACCTCAACCCTGATCAGGTGATCCCGCATTCTATCGGCAATTTTCCCGGCATACTGATGCTGATCATCAGAAACAGGAATTACCTTAACCTGAACCGGAGCCAGCCAGGTGGGGAAAGCGCCGGCATACTTTTCTATCAACATTGCCAGTGTTCTTTCATAGCAGCCAATTGAAGTCCGGTGGATAACATAGGGGCGCTGTTCCTCATTGTTGCTGTCAATATAAGTCATATTAAAACGTTCCGGCAGACTGAAGTCAATCTGTACTGTTATTATGGTATCTTCTTTGCCGTGGACATTTTCAAACTGAATATCAAGTTTTGGGCCATAAAAGGCTGCTTCTCCAACAGCAACGGTATGGTCCAGATCAATTTTCTCCAGAATTCTTTCCATTTTCTTCTGGGTATCATGCCAGGCAGGTTCATTATCAATATACTTCTCCTTTTTTTCCGGATCCCATTTTGAGAATCTGTACCAGATATCTTCCTCTATGCCCAGAGTTTCCATCATGTAATTGATCAAATCCAGCACACCCCTAAACTCCTTTTCCAGCTGTTCTGGAGTACAGATCAGATGCCCTTCTGAAATGGTAAACTGTCTGACCCGGATTAGACCATGCATTTCTCCAGAAGCTTCATTGCGAAAGAGTGGCGAAGTTTCGGAAAAACGCATCGGTAGATCTCGATAGCTGCGGAGCTTATCTTTATAGATCATAAATTGAAAGGGGCAGGTCATGGGGCGAAGCCCCAGAACTTCTTCGTCCTGATCTTCATCTCCAATAACAAACATGTCATCCTTGTAATGCTGCCAGTGGCCGGAGATTTCATAAAGATCCTTTTTTGCCATGAAGGGAGTCATCGTTCTGATATATCCCCGCTTTTCTTCTTCATCTTCTACAAAACGCTGGAGCTGCTGAATAATTTTAGCTCCTTTAGGTTTTAATAAAGGCAGACCCTGTCCGATTACATCGGACGTCATAAATAAATCCATCTTTCGCCCCAGCCGGTTATGATCCCGTTTTCTGGCCTCTTCCCTCTGCCTGAGATAATCCTCCAGTTCCCCCTCTTCAGCAAAGGCTGTTCCATAAATTCTCTGCAGCATGGGATTATTCTCATCACCTCGCCAGTAAGCACCTGCTACACTTAAAAGCTCAAAGGCCTGAAGCATGCCGGTTCGAGGCAGATGAGGACCTCCACAAAGATCAACAAATTCGCCCTGATGATAAAGGCTGACTTCCTCATCAGGCAGCTCCTGAATCAATTCAACTTTATAGTCCTCATCCCGCTCTTTCATCAGTTCTATAGCCTTATCCCGGGGATATTCTCTCCGTCTGACTGGGAGGTCTTCCTCCACTATAATTTGCATTTCCTGTTTGATTTTTTCCAGATCATCCTGAGAAATATTTTCCTCGAGGTCAAAATCATAATAGAACCCATCCTTGATTGTGGGACCTATAGCTATCTTAACCCCCTGATAGAGCCTTTTAACAGCCTGAGCCATAATGTGGGAAGCTGTATGTCTTAAAATATCAAGACCATCTTCAGAATCAATAGTAATGATTGCCAGCCGGCAGTCTTCATTTAGTTCATAGTAGGTATCTACCTTTTCCCCATCCACAAGACCGGCAACTGCATCATCTCCCAGATTGCTGCCAATACTGTAGGCAACATCGGCAACAGTTTTACCCCTTTCAACTTCCAGAACCGAATTATCCGGCAGTGTTACCTCAATTAAATCACTTTTTACTTCTGACATGCATATCATCCTCCTGGCTTAATTATTTAAAATAAAAAAACTGCCCGCCTCCCGGTTCTCCGGTTAGAGGCGAACAGTTTAGTTCGCGGTTCCACTCTAATTTCAGGCCCGGCAATAATTATTAAGCAATTGATGGCCTTCTTCTCAGCTGATAACGGCTGCAGCCGGAAAACATTACTAAACCTCAATCATAACTCATTCCTAAATTTCCTGTTTTCAGCTCCGGGGTGGTTTTCTTCAGGAAGCTGCCAGGATGCTTTCAACCAGGGCATCCCTCTCTCAAGACAGCTTTTGTCTGATTACTCTTCCCCATCAAAGCATTAAACAATTCTATTTAATTTTTATATTCTTGAATGCTTTATTCCTGTTTAATATTTTTTTCCTGAAGTTAGCGCCTGCAATTTTTCCTGATTTTCTGATAATAAACCCAACAATTATTTTCCAGATAACATATCTCCATATATATCTGGCCTGATTATATCTGTCCTGGTCAAATATTATTTTGTCTCTTTATATTACTATTTTGTCCCTATTATATTACTATAGATTTTCCCTGTC
>SLJX01000107.1 GCA_007134885.1 Halanaerobiaceae bacterium | reverse complement strand
TTTCCCCTTGAGGCCAGGAATATATAAAGAAATAAATCGCTTCTTATTAGCCAGCAGACTGGAAGTGTGTTATAATAATTACTGAAATAATAGACCTCAGTAATGCTGTAAATTCTTAAAAAACCCATTAAAAAAACCCGGTTGAAATTAGGAGTGTAAATTATGTATTCTCGCCGCAATCAGGATGACCATCTATTAAATTTAGGCCGGAAAGCCACCGGAGCAGGCCTGCTGGTACTGCTGGCCGCTGTACTGCTGGGACTATACCTTAATTTCCCGGCTGTCGGCATCTTCTTTTTTGCCCTCTTTGGTTTTTATATCGGCATGACCTCTTTCTGGGGCATTTATAATCTAAATCGCTGGTTCCATAAATATCGCTACCGGTTGCCGGAACCGCTCTGGTTTATTTTAAAAGTTCCGGTTTTTGTTCTTGGTTTCTTTCTGGGAATAATGCTCTATGGCATTTTTCAGCAATTTGTTCTACTTTTAGCCCTGGATGATGGCTCCGGGAAACCGGGCCTTCTGGCTTCAGTCCTTATTTTAACACCGATTATCGGACCCCGTTTCGCTGATTACATCAACTACTCCCCCTATGGCAGTCAGAAAAAAAAGCCCTGACAGCAGGGACTTAAAGCGGGTTTCTTATTTTAACAGGCTTTCTGGCAGTGAACCGGTCTCTATTTTAATCTGCTGGCCCGTATCCGCCAGCTCCTGAAAATTATACTGTCTGCCTCCGATTTTAAGATACTGCTCCGGCAAACTACTCACCCGGTAGGTAAGCCCGGGAAAGATCTGATCCTGATTGGCAATAACAAACCTGCCATTCTCCCGGCTAAAATCCCCTCCTTCCAGAGGCAGCCCGGCTCCATAGGAACTGTAAATTGTCTTCTTTAGTTTAAAACCCTCTCTTATGATTTCAAAATACTCCTCCACCGGAGTCTGCTCCACTGAATGGATATAGTGATACTTCATTTCAGCACCTGGCCGGACAGGCCGGTATAAGGTTTCTTCTCCACTGCTAATTATTACCAATGGCATGAATCTGACAGCCAGCAGCATTAAAAGTGCTGCCAGCAGCAAAAAAATCAGTGCTGCTCTTTTTCTACTCATGCGAAGATAACCTCCTGGAAATCCCAGCGGGGATTAACGGCAGACTGGCCTTTCTTCTCTGCGAGACATAAATCAGCAGTATTCCTCCAAGCCCGATCAGGTCCATCCAGACATTGGGTACAGTGGCCAGCACTGCAAACCCTATCAGGGCCAGCCTTTCCCACCAGGCCGTCCTGGTAAAAAAGTAGTTTTGAATTCCACAGGACCAGGCATACATACCGATTACGGCTGTTATAATTATCCAAATGAGATGATACCAGTTTACATCTATCATCAGCATCATGGGAGAATAAACAAAGATAAAGGGCAGGATAAAAGCTGCCAGGTCGAATTTAAAACCCAGCAGCCCTGTTTTCACCGGATCAGAATTCGCCACCGCAGCTGCAGCATAAGCTGCCAGCCCCACCGGTGGGGTGTCATCAGCCAGCACCCCGAAATAAAGAATGAAAAGATGAGCTGCTATCACCGGAATCCCCAGTCTGGACAGGGCTGGAGCGGTCAGGGTGGCAACAATGATATACTTGGCTGTGGTGGGCAGTCCCAGGCCTAAAATCAGGGAAGCAAACATGGTTAATACCAGAGTGAAGAAAAGGTTGCCTCTCGATACCGTCAGAATTAAGCTGGTCATCCGCAAACCCAGCCCGCTCAGGGTAACAACTCCGATAATTATGCCAGCGCAGGCACAGGCCATGGCAATTCCTATCATGTTTTTAGCACCGGACTCGAAAGCCTGCATCAGCTCTTTCAGCAGTGCCCGGCCAGTGTCTACCAGGCTGAATAAACCTTCCTGACTCTCTTTGGTGGGTTCAATAGGAATATGCTTTCTTTTAACCTCACCCCGGGAAAGTCCCTTAAATTTACACCAGCCCAGGATAAAAAGTTTGGCCAGCAGACTGACAATCAGGGCCATGATCATGGCCAGATAGGCCGATCTTAATGCTGAAAATCGCCAAATGACCAGGACATATACCAGGCCAATGATGGGAATCGCAAAATAAATTCCTCTGATCAGAGTCGGCAGGAAGGGTGACAGTTCCTCCCGGGGTATGCCCTGGAGACCGGTTTTTTCAGCCTGAAGGTGAACAATACCAAAAATGGCGATGTAGCTTAAAACTGCCGGAATAAAGGCTGCCCGAATTATCTCCACATAGGGCAGGCCGGTAAATTCTATCATGATAAAGGCTGCCGCTCCCATTATTGGTGGCAAAAACTGGCCATTGGTAGAAGCTGCCACCTCCACACCGCCGGCCACATCGCCTGAAAAACCCATCTTTTTCATTATGGGGATGGTAAAGGAGCCGGTGGTAACAGTGTTGGCTATCGAACTTCCAGAAATCATGCCCATCAGACCGCTGACTACCACGGCTGCCTTGGCCGGGCCGCCCTTCTGGTGACCCAGAGCAGAAAAAACAACCTTAATCAGATATTCCCCGATTCCGCTCTGTTCCATGACTGACCCAAAGAGAACAAACATAAAAACAAAGGTGGCTGAAACCCCCAGAGGAACTCCAAAAATGCCTTCAGTGGTAAGATAGAGATGGGAAATTACTCTGTGGAGGGAAAAGCCCCGGTGTGCCAGGATACCCGGCATATGGGGTCCCATGAAAGCATATATCAGGAATACGCTGGCAATAATTGGCAGGGCAATTCCAATAGTTCTTCTGGTGGCCTCCAGCACCAGCAGAATTAATATTCCTCCCATTATTAAATCCAGTTGATTTGCTATCCCGGCCCTCATGGCCAGCTCATAATAATTCATAAAAATATACAATGTGGTTACAATACCGGCTGCTGCCAGTAAAATATCCCAGATTCTTACTCTATCCCGCTGGTTTTTTTTGAGCGGATACATAATAAAAGCCAGAGTCATCAAAAAAGCCAGGTGCAGGGAACGCTGCTGAAAAGTAACCAGCAGTCCGGCTCCACTGGTATAGAAGTGAAAAGTTGAAACAGACAGAGCTAATATCAAAGCAGCTTTTTTCCAGAAGCCCTGTAAAATTCTGATGGAAGATACTCGCTTCTCAATCTCCTCTGCCTGTTTATCTATTTTTTTAGATTCTATCTCATCTTCAAATTTTACGCTATCTCTGGTATTCTTCTCCCCCATATTAATCCTCCCTTTCTTTTTTTTGTTACCTATTTTATTATTATACCATATTTTCGCTGCTTTTAAATAGCTGAATTTGGCGGGTGCCGGGAATTTCTTTTAACAAAATTACATTTTTCGCAGTAGGCAGTAGTTTAAAAAAATTTGGAGTATTATTAACAATATTAAAAAATTTCCTTGACTTTTCGACATATTACTGCTATAATTTATTTGGAAGCAGAAAATAAACTATCCGGGGGTAATAACCATCATTTGAATTGAGGATTGGAAATTTTAAGCATTTAAGCGATTAATTGTTTGTAAGTAGAATGAGAAGCGCCTGATTTGATTTGTTTGATCCGCAGGTAAGTAGCAGGAAAATGATTAACTGATTAAGTGGTTAATTTATTCTCTGTTGATGGAAAGAGCTCCGAACGGGTTTCATCAGGACCAACCCGGATAGCCGCGAATTTTTTCTGCTTCTTAAAGACCAGAGAGCGGGGCATTAAGCCCCGCTCTTTTATTATTGGAGCTATATATTTAGAACTATTTCTAGATATTTAGAACTATTTATTTGAAATTATTTTTGATTGAGTTGCTGTCTTTATAACTGCAGATTAGCCCCGGTATCATAACGGTTATCTTAAGGTAGTTTTCAGCTCCGTTACCTGAGATGAGCCTTGCCCCGATAAACCAGACCCCGGGCTCCATCCAGGGTTATTTCCTCACCATCCTTAAGTTCTTCTATTTTGTTTCCAGCCCCTACAACCACCGGTTTTCCTAAATTCAATCCCACCACTGCCGGATGGGAGGTCAGTCCTCCTTCAGCGGTTATCACTGCGGTGGCTTTTTTCATGGCCGGGATATACTCTTTATCAGTCATCCTGGTAACCAGAATATCCCCCTTGTTTACTTTGGCATTGGCCTCCTGGGCTGACTCTGCCCTGACAACTGTTCCCACTACAATCTTTTTACCGACACCCATACCTTCAATAACCGGCTTGCCGACAACATCTACTTTAATCAAATTAGTGGTGCCCGGAATGCCGACCGGTGCTCCGGCGGTAATTATCACCATATCTCCATCCTTGACCAGGCCCCTTTCCAGGGCAACCTGGGTGGCATTTTCAATCATTTCATCGGTGGAATCTGTCACAGCTGATACCAGAGGATATACTCCCCAGCTCAGGGTCAGAAAATGCTGCACCCTGGCATTGGGGGTGACCGCTACAATTTTGATGGGCGGGCGATATTTGGCCACCTTGCGGGCGGTAAGCCCTGAACCGGTGGCGGTGATTATAGCCTGGGCCTCCAGGTTCACGGCTGTTTCACAGGAGGCATAGCTGATTGCCTCGGTGGCGGTGTTGCTGCTGGGCTCTTTAATGCCGGCAATTTTCCTGGTATAGGAAATGGAATCCTCGGTTTCCCGGGCAATCCGGGCCATGGTTTCCACCGATCTCACCGGATATTTACCGGCAGCTGACTCACCGGAAAGCATGATGGCATCAGTGCCGTCAAAAATAGCATTGGCCACATCAGAAGCCTCAGCCCTGGTCGGACGGGGATTTCTGATCATGGAGTCCAGCATCTGGGTAGCTGTAATGACCGGAATAGCAGCTTCATTGCACTTTCTAATAAGCTGTTTCTGGATTATAGGGACTCTTTCCGCCGGTATCTCCACCCCCAGATCTCCCCGGGCTACCATGATACCATCAGAGACCTCAATGATATCATCAATATTCTCCACACCTTCTTCATTTTCAATTTTGGGTATGATTTTGGTATCCTCAGCTCCAGCTTCTTCCAGTAGTTTGCGGATCTCAATCACATCACTGGCCTTGCGGACAAAGGAAGCTGCCACAAAATGTACTCCCTGCTCCACCCCAAAGTGAATATCTTTACGGTCCTTGTCAGTTAAAGCTGGCAGCTGAACATTTACACCCGGCAGATTCACTCCCTTGCGGGAACCAAGTGTTCCTCCATTCACAATTCTGCAAAAAACTTCAGAGCCCTCAATCTCTTCCACCTCTAATTCAATCAGGCCATCATCGACCAGAATCATGTTCCCCGGCTTTAAATCTTCAGGAAGCCCCTGATACTGGACGGTAACTTTTTCTGCGGTTCCCTCTACCTTTTCAGTGGTCAAAATAATCTTGTCATCCTGTTTTAATTCCACTTCACCTTCAGCCAGGTCTCCGGTCCGAATCTCCGGGCCTTTGGTATCCAGCATAATTCCCAGGGGACGATTTATTTCCTGTTCAATCTCTTTGATTAGATCCATCCTATGTTTGTGCTCCTGATGATCACCATGAGAAAAATTAAAACGGGCCACATCCATCCCCTTTTCAGCCATCTCCAGCAGGGTTTCTTTATCGTTGCTGGCCGGACCCAGAGTACAAACAATTTTAGTCTTACGCATATTAAATCCCCTTCCTGATATATATTGATTATTTAATAATTTTTTTCTATTTTTGCTTTTTTTATCTTTCTTCAGAGAAGCTTTTTACCTCTCTTCAGAGAAACTTTAAATGAATCACACCAGCACACCTTTCAGGACCTGCTCTCTGTTTCTATTTGTCTCTAGTTACTATCCTGTATCCTATGCTTTTTCGGAGCTGTTTTTATCTTCAGCTCCCCAGTGATTAAATTTAACCCTGAGAATTATCGGTAAAATTCTCAATTAAAATAATAATCATCCTAAAATCTTAGCAAGATTATACAGTGACTCATCAATCTGTTTTTCCTGCTCAAGAATAACATCGTAATCAACGGTAACAATTTTATCCTGATTGATTCCCACCATCACTCCCCGGCCTCCTGATTTTATCACCTCAACTGCTTTAGAGCCCAGTTTGCTGGCAGTAACACGATCTAAGGCCGAAGGTGAACCCCCTCTCTGCACATGACCCAGGACAATAATTCTCACTTCAAATCCAGTATTCTCAGTGATGATCTCTCCGATCTGAAAGGCTGCACTGTAATGTTTCTCCTGTTTTTTGCTCTGATCCAGACAGCAGTCCTTAATTCCTTCAGCTACCATAATGAGATTGTGAGATTTTCCACTTTCATAACCTTTTCGGACTATCCCGCATACCTCTTCAATATCAAATTCAATCTCCGGAATTAATATAGCTTCTGCCCCCACAGCCAGTCCTGACTCCAGGGTTAACAGGCCATTATTCCGCCCCATGGTTTCTATCACAAATACTCTCTCATGGGAGGTAGCGGTATCTCTGATTTTGTCAACCGCCTCAACCACTGTATTAACAGCAGTATCAAAGCCGATGGAATAATCTGTTCCGGATAGATCATTATCAATAGAAGCTGGAACCCCCACTGTCGGTATGCCCTGTCTTTCCAGAGCCATGGCTCCCTGCAGGGATCCATCTCCTCCAATTATAACTAGAGCCTCTATTCCATAATTTTTAAGTTGAAAGATAGCCTCTTCCTGACCTTCGGCAGTTTTGAACTTCTCACTCCGGGCAGTAAAAAGAAAGGTCCCTCCCCGGTTTATTTTGCCGGAAACATCCTTATCTTTTAATTCAGATATTTCCCCTTTGATCAAACCGGAATATCCTCTGCTGATTCCCATGACTTCCAGATCCAGATTTAAAGCCTGCCGGGTGACAGCCCGTACAGCCGCGTTCATTCCCGGGGCATCTCCTCCACTGGTAAGCACCCCTATTCTTTGCATGCTTATTTTCCTCCTTAGGTTTATTCCGGTCTGGTTAATGTAACATTGAAAAACCTTTATGCCTGTAAATCGTAAATACATCATATCACCGGACTTTCTCGCTTGTCAAGGTAAAGCAGTTTTCACAAAACATTTGGATCAGTACTTAATTAATATTTTGATTAAATTTTTCTCGAACCCCAATTAAGCTTTAATCCAGTTTAATTCGGCACTGAAAATTTTAATTTGCATCTTACCTGCTAAAGTGGTAAAATTTATTTCTGTAGGGAAGCCATTTTTGCCTCGTACTTATTTTAACAAACCCTTATTAACTTGTCGACCATTATTAAATTATCAAAGCATTATCAAACCTCATTAAATATTTTGTTTATTATTCAAACATTATTGACTATCTTTTAAGCATTATTGAAAAGCATTATTGATCATTACTATTAATTCAGGAGAGTGATATTATGAAAATAGGAATCTTAACCGGTGGAGGAGATTGTGGTGGATTGAATGCCGTAATTAAATCGATTGTCTGGAAAGGTATCAAGGAATACGGTCACGACTTTGTTGGCTTCCGGGACGGCTGGAGGGGTGTTCTGGAAAATGACTGGCAGGAATTGACCTTGGATGATGTTATTGATATTCTGCCTGAAGGCGGTACCATGCTGGGCAGTAGCAGAACAAATCCCTTCAGTGCCGGTAATGACCCTGATAATGTCAAAAGAACCATGGAGCAGGAAAACATCGATGCTCTGATAGTAATTGGCGGAGATGACACTCTGGGAGCTGCCAACAAACTTTATCAACAGGGAGTTAAGATCGTAGGTGTTCCCAAAACAATGGACAACGATCTGGAATGTACCGATATGACCTTTGGCTTTATGAGCGCTGTTCAGGCCGCCACCGACCATCTGGATCGCCTTAAAACAACTGCCCGTTCCCATCATCGGGTGATCGTCTATGAAGTCTTTGGTCGCTATTCCGGCTGGACTGCTCTCTATGCTGGCTGGGCCGGGGACGCTGATGTAATATTGACTCCGGAAAAAACCTACAGTATCAAAGATATCTGCAGTTACCTGGAGCAGCGACGGCAGCGGGGCAAGGATTATGCCATTGTAGTTGTGGCTGAAGGAGCCACCACCACAGAAATGGATGAAATGATGGCAGAGGATGAAGACACTGACGAATACGGGCATGTAATCCTGGGTGGTATCGGCGAATATCTCGCCGATGAAATCGAGCAAAAAATGGACTGGCAGACCCGCTATATCCAGCCCCGTCACATTGTCAGAGGGGGTACCCCCACTGCCTTTGACAGGATTCTTTCCAGCAGATATGGCCTGGCCGCCATTGACTGTGTAGAAAAAGGCCAATTTGGCAAAATGGCAGCCCTTAAAGGTCAGGATATTGAAATAGTTGATCTGGCTGATGCGGTGGCTGAAACAAAAACTGTGCCTCTGGAGCTTCTGGAAAAAGCTGAGATTTTCTTCGGTTAAGGCCAATAACAGAAATCAGTTTAACCGGTTTTACTATATTTTCGCTTTTTCTATATTTCACTTTTCTATATTTCACTGTAGTATAGAAAATATAATTAGTTCAAAGCAAATAAATACAAATTAATAATTGATAAAACAAATAAACCATCAAAACAGAAAAACCCCCGATCAGCCAATCCGGGGGTTTTTCTTTGCCAGTTTATTTTTATCCGGGGATTTGTTAGTCAAATTTTTGTTCCGGGATTTATACATTAAACCTCTGATTTAATATCTCATAGACCTCTTCAGCCTCACTCCGGGGAGTTTTAATCTGATAATCACCCTCTCCCATACCTTCAATTTTAATCAGAAATCCCTCGGCAGTCAACTCCTCTTCAATCCTTTCTGCTTCTTCCCGGGTGTGCACCACATAAACAATCTGCCACATGCTTCTTTCCTCCCCTCCCCGATTGGAGTATGTAGGCTTTTTGCTGTTACATTTGCTGTTAAAACTGGATATTGTTAAATCTGGAAATAAATTAGATTTTCTAAATTAAATTCGCTGCTAAAATAAATTTACTAAATATCAAGTAGCTCCTTGCCGGCAATCCCGGGCTCGGTCATTTCATAGGGGTTCAGTATTTTCTCCAGCTCCTCGGCGCTTAAAATTCCCTCTTCCAGAATGATATCTTTAACTGACCTTTCCTCTTCCAGAGCTCTTTTGACAATCCGGCCAGCAGTCTCATAGCCGACATGGGGGTTAATGGCCGTTATAATCCCCACACTTCTCTCCAACAGCTCCCGGCAGCGCTCCCGGTTGGCCTTAATCCCCACAATGCAGTTGTCAATAAAGGTCTCGAGGGCGTTCTCCAGCATCTCAATCGATTGAAAGAGGTTGTATACCAGCACCGGCTGCATAACATTCAACTCCAGCTGACCGGCCTCAGCAGCCATACTGATTACCTGATCATTGCCTATAATCTGATAGGCAACCTGGTTTACCACTTCGGGTATCACAGGATTGACCTTACCGGGCATGATTGAAGAACCTGGCTGCACGGCAGGCAGGTCAATCTCATTTAGCCCTGCCCGGGGTCCTGATGACATCAATCTCAGATCACTGGCTATTTTTGAGAGATTGACCGCTGCTG
Organism: Halanaerobiaceae bacterium; assembly: GCA_007134885.1. Taxonomy (GTDB): domain Bacteria; phylum Bacillota; class Halanaerobiia; order Halanaerobiales; family Halarsenatibacteraceae; genus T1SED10-84. The sequence continues at coordinate 8,927 of SLJX01000107.1, read as the reverse complement.
TTTTCAATACCGAGGAAACCCCCACCAGAGCATCAACATTCTGGGTAGCATCTATCATGTTCTCCGACTGTCTCAGATTTAAACCGGTAATCTCTCTTAAAATTTCGGTAACACTGTTGACATATTCCAGATCAGCATTGAGTCCGGTACCAACCGCTGTAGCTCCCAGATTGATAACCACAAGATCTTCTATAGAGGCAGCAATTCTGTCCCTGTCCCGGTTCACCGCTGATGAATAGGCGGAAAATTCCTGACCCAGCCTGATGGGAACAGCATCCTGCAGCTGGGTGCGGCCCATCTTAATCACATCATCAAACTCCCGGGATTTCTTCTGCAGAGCTTCCTCCAGTCTGCCGACTTCGGCCACCACCTCCTCCAGCATTCTGATGGTGGCAATTCTAATGGCGGTGGGCAGCACATCATTGGTCGACTGGCTCATGTTAACATGATTGTTGGGATGGACAAGCTGATAATCACCTTTGGTTCCGCCCAGGATTTCAATGGCCCGGTTGGCCAGCACTTCATTCATGTTCATATTGATCGAGGTTCCGGCCCCGCCCTGAACGGCATCGACAATAAATTGATCCTGCAGCGAACCTCCGGCCACCTCATCACAGGCCTGGATAATGGCCCGGGCCTTCCTTTCCACCAGCAGACCTATATCCCGGTTGCTGATGGCTGCCGCCTTTTTCACCAGGGCCAGAGCTTTAACCAACCGGGGATGGATTTTCAGGTTGGTAATCTTGAAATTTTCCGCCGCCCGCAGGGATTGAATCCCGTAATAGGCTGTGGCCGGCACCGTCTTTTTTCCTATTGAATCAGCTTCTTCTCTGGTTTTCATCTCCGCCCACCTCCAGTGTTATTATGAAAAGTCCTTAACTTTCAATCCCTTCTTTTTTAATTCCTCAACAAAATAATCTCTCTTATCCTCAACCGGCCAGATTTCTGCCGGCAGCAGGAGAATCTGCCTCCCGCCTTTCCCGGTTTTCCCGGCCAGCATCAGCGGAACCCTGCCACCTTGAGCCTCCTGAACTACAGCCTTGATTTTCTTAAGCTCCTGATTTTCCTTTCCTAAAAATTCAACAACTATCGGAGGCGCCTGCAGCGGAACCAGCTGTCTGGCAATTAGTTTATCCTCATCCCGTTTGCCCGAAATCAGGACCACATCACCTTCGGTCAGTCTGCCGCTGTACCTGCGGTAAATATCAGGAAAAACCACCACATCCAGCTCAGCACTGATATCCTCGATGGATAAAAAAGCCATTCTATTGCCGTTTTTGGTAATATGCTCCCTGATATTTTTAATAAAACCACCCCGCAAAATCCGGGCTTTTTTACTGTCAGCTTCTTTAAGACAGCCCAGGTAGGCAAAAAGCTGATAATAGGGCGCCAGAGGATGGCCGGAAACATACACACCCAGGTATTCTCTCTCCAGCTCCAGCTTTTCCTGATGGGTATACTCCTCCATCTCGGGAAAATCAAACTCCCCGCTGTAAAACTCTTCCTTTTTCTCAACCAGATCAAAAAAAGAAGTCTGCCCCTGGGCCTGAGCCGCCTTGGAAGTGTTAAATCTGGAATACAATTCATCGCAGCTGCTGACCAGCTGCGATCTTTTCTGAGCCAGGCTGTCAAAGGCTCCAGCCAGCATCAATGATTCCAGCGAAGTTCTATTGAAAGCGGCCAGATCTACTCTTTCGAGAAAATCTATAATATCCTGATAGTTCCCCTGCTGGCGTCCGGCAATAATGGCTTCGATTGCTCCTCTCCCCAGGTTCTTAATAGCCTTCAAACCAAACCGGATCTCTCCTCTGCCGGTATTAACAAAATCATGTCCGCTCTCATTAATGTCCGGAGGCAGAACCTTAAGCCCCATTTCCCGGGCAGCAGAAATATAATCTGCCACCTTGTCAAGATTGTTCATCACACTGCTCAATAGGGCAGCCATGAACTCGCCCGGATACTGAGATTTTAGAAAGGCAGTCTGATAGGCAATCATGGCATAGGCTGCGCTGTGGGATTTATTAAAACCATAGCCGGAAAAGTAGGCCATCTGATCGTAAATTTCATGGGCTGTCTCCTTGGCAATTCCGTTTTCCCGGGCTCCTGCTATAAAGCGCTCCCGCTCCCGGGCCACCAGCTCCTCTTTCTTTTTGCCCATTCCCCGGCGGAGAATATCAGCCTCTCCCAGGCTGAAACCACCCAGTTTACTGGCAATTTCCATTACCTGCTCCTGATAGAGAATCAGGCCAAAGGTATCCTTTAAGATGGGCTCCAGAGAGGGGTGGAGATATTCTGGCTCCTTCTCACCGTGGCGGCACTTAATATAATCTTCAACCATGTTGCTGCCCAGTGGTCCGGGCCGACCCAGAGCCAGCAGAGCAATCAGATCCTCAAAACGGTCTGGCTTAAGTCTCCGGTTGAGATCCTGAAAGAGCTGGGACTCCATCTGAAAAACCCCGGCGGTCTGCCCTCTGGCCAGCATGCGGTAAACTTCCTGGTTGTCCAGCTTAAGGTTATCAATCTCAATCTCTTTTCTGTGATTATCTTTAATTCTTTTAAGGCTGTCCTCAATCACCGTCAGATTCCTTAAACCCAGAAAATCCATCTTTAAAAGCCCCAGCTCCTCAACCTCTTCCATCGGCAGCTGGGTTATCCGGGTACCATCAGATAGCTGCAGGGGAACCAGTTCCACCAGCGGTTTCGGTCCGATAATCACCCCGGCAGCATGGGTGGAAATATGTCGGGGCATGCCCTCCAGCCGGGAGGCCTTCTCCAGGAGTTCGACTACCTGCCTGTCCTCCTCGGCCAGGGCCTCCAGCTCTGAATTTTCCTTCAGAGCCTCTTCCAGGGTTATCCCGGGCCGGGCTGGAATTTTTTTAGCCACCCGGTCAACTTTGTCATAGTCCATTCCCAGGCCCCGGCCTACATCTCGGACCGCTCCCCGGGCTGCCATGGTACCGAAGGTTCCAATCTGAGCCACCCTCTCCTGACCATAACGTTCGCTGACATATTCAATTATTTCATCCCGGCGGTCATCAAAGTCTATATCGATATCTGGCAGGTTCAATCTTTCTGGATTAAGAAATCTCTCAAATAAAAGCCCGTAATCCAGGGGATTGATCTTGGTTATGCCTAGAAGATAGGAAACCAGACTGCCAGCAGCTGAGCCTCTTCCCGGCCCGACCCTGATACCCCGCCGGCCGGCTTCCACCACAAAATCCCGGACGATTAAAAAGTAGGAGGCATAGCCCATATCAATAATTATATTAAGCTCCTCCTCCATCCGTCGGCGGGCCTCTTCATCTCCCGGCAGCTTCTCCTGCAACGCCTCTTCACAGTAATAACGCAGCAGTTCCTCGGGACTGGAGCTCTTATCCTCTTTACCCTTCCTTGTCCCCCTATTATTCCCTCTATTTACATTATTCTCATTACCATTTTCCCTTTCATTCTTATTCCCGTGCCCTTTACCTTTTTCTCTCTCATTTTCTTCAATATCGGGATATTCTGGCAGGTGAAACTGATCAAATACCAACTCCACATTGCAGCGCTCGGCAATCTTCACCGTGTTTTCCAGGGCCTCCGGAACAGCCCCAAAGAGTTCTTTCATTTCAGCAGACGATTTAAAGTAGAACTGATCACCCTGGAACTGCATTCTATTTTCATCCTGAATAGTAGTGCCGGTCTGCAGGGCCAGCAAAAGGTCATGCAGCTCGGCATCCTCCTGGTTGAGATAGTGGCAGTCATTGCTGGCAATCAGCTCTGTCTCAAACTTATCAGCCATCTCAATCAGAATAGGATTAATCCTTTTTTGCTCCTCCAGGCCGTGGTCCTGAAGTTCAATAAAAAAGTTATCTCTGCCAAAGATATCAAGGTATTCCTGCAGAGCCTTTTCCGCCTTATCCCGGCGGTCCTCAGTCAGCAGAACAGCCAGTTCCCCCTGGAGGCAGGCAGAGGTAGCAATCAGCCCTTCAGCATGCCGGTACAGCAGTTCCTTATCCACCCGCGGTTTATAATAAAATCCTTCAAGATGCCCCCGGGAAACCAGCTGAATCAGATTGTGATAGCCCTTATTATTTTCAGCCAGCAGAATCAGATGATACCTGGTCTGATCCTTCTTCTCCAGCCTGCTGCCAGGGGTAAGGTAAACCTCACAGCCCAGGATCGGTTTGATCCCGGCTCTTTTTGCCTGGCGGTAGAACCTGATCATGCCATAGAGAGAGCCATGATCGGTCAGAGCAGCCGCCGGCTGGTCAAATTCCCTGGCCTGCTCGATCAGCTCTGACAGCCTGATTGCCCCATCCAGCAAACTGTATTCAGTATGATTATGAAGATGGACAAAATCAGCCATAAATATCCCCTTTCCCGCTGGCACTTTACCGATTGACTCTGTTTTTCAGTATTTACTCGGATTCTGTTTCTTAAATTATTTTTTGATTCCTGAGCTTTTTATGACTCCCTGCTTTGTAACTCCCTGCCCAATCATCTTGGTGATCCATCTTGGTGATCACCTGCCTGAGTATTTTTGTTCACCCTGCTTTTAAATCCCTGCCTGATCATCTTTGTTATGCCCTAAAGGTAAATACTTTACTTTGTTTTTCAAGGCCAGTATGTTATAATATACTTCAGATATAGTTATTAAAGTGATTACAATGCTCATCATGCTTATAATGCTTTTGATTATAAACAAGTATCAGGAGGTGAAGTTTTAATGGATAGAGAAAAGGTTGAAGATGTCCTGAATCAAATTCGCCCCGGCCTTCAGGCTGATGGTGGCGACGTAGAACTTATCGATGTAGAAGATGACGGAACAGTAAAAGTTCGCTTAACCGGAGCCTGTGCCGGATGCCCGATGTCAACAATGACCTTAAAATCCGGAATTGAAAGGGTTCTTAAGGAAAATCTTTCCGAGGTAAAGGAAGTTATCAATGTAAATTAACATCAAAATCCTGTCCAGAATAAGATCTTAGGTCAAACTAAATTATCAAGATTATAAAGCAAAAACAAATATATTAAAAGCAAATAAAGTAAAATAAGATAATAAAATTAAAACAGTAAAAACAGGATAAAGGTAAATAAATTAAATAAAGCTTAAAACGGGGATGGTCTTCTGGCTGTCCCTGTTTTGCGTTTTTTATTTTTTTCTTACGCTTTTTTCTTACTATTTTTCTGATACTATTGTCATCATTTCTGGTATTATATTAAATTTAATCATTCTCATTCTTTCTATTCAGCAAAAACTTTCTAAATCCTTTTCAATGACAAATTCCAATTAAAAAAATCTAGCTTTAATTACGAAAAATGCATTTGCCTCCCTCTAGGTTTTTTTCTTAGATCTTTTGACATTTCCGCTTTTCTCTGTACTATACCTTAAATTAAACCACAGTTTCTGTCTTTTAACATAGTTTTCCCTAGATATTTTGACATTACCCTTGTCTCAACTTCTCTTGCCGTTTTATCAACTGTTATCAACCATCTTAACTCTGATCAACTGTAATCAACTTAACTTTCACTCTTTTTATCACCATCTTCACCGAAAGTTTCATTTTCTGCAGGCTTATCCTCTTCAGAATTATATCCAGCAGCTTTATCTTTTCCGGCATCAAATCCTGTAGTTTTATCCCCCCCGGCATCAAATCCAGCAGCTTTATCTGCTTTACCCTCATCATCTTCAGCCTCTTCCTGCTCTTCATCCAGTAATCTAAGCTCAAGATCTCCGAACAGAATTTCCTCGATGTCATTTATCATGGTAGAAAGCCGGGACTGAGCCTGAAGAAATCTTTTTACCGGCTGATTCATTTCTATCAGGTTCTGCAGTTCATTGAGTCGCTGCTTTTCTTCTTGAGAAACTTCCTCGCCTCTCATTTCCTTGCTGCGAACTTTGATAATCTGCTGCTGAAAATCCTGCAACAGCTCAATCCTGGTGGAATCTTCTTTAATTTTCTTACGAGCTTCCTGAAATTTCTGATATTCCTCAGAATCTTTAATTGCCCTGGCCAGCTTATGAGCTGTTCCGTAAACAGACATGCTATCCCTCCTTATAATTATCTGTCAGGCTCTAACATCCATAAATAGTAATAAGCCACAGTATTTTGCCCAAAATGAAATTAGTGAACTTTAAGAGCTCTGAAGTTAAAAAAATTCTCTTATATTGCTCCTTTTCCACTACTTCCCTTACTTCCCTACAACCTCTGCTCCCTCAGATCTAATTTATCTGCTTTTCCGGTTTTATCTGTTCATCCGGCTTTTTATTGTTCCATCCAGTTCCACTTCACAACCGGTTTTGCTTCACAAAGCCAATATCAGCAATTTCACCCTCCTTAAGTTCTACCCTGGCAAAGCTGTAAAAATTCTTTCTTTTTCTCACGGTTGGCGAGCCTGGATTTAAAAGCAGCTGCCCTTCAATGTACTGGCGAAAGGCATTATGGGTATGACCAAAAATAATCAGATCAGCATCAGGAAAGCTGTAGGTCAGTCCGGTAATCAAATCTCCCTTAATAATATGACCGTGTGTCAGAGCAATACTTACCCCCTCAATTTCAAACTGCCGGCTGAGTTTAAGACTTTCAGCCAGCTCAGACTCATCACAGTTCCCCTGAACCGCTTTCACCGGCCCAATTTCTTCCAGTTTTGCCAGCACCTCAGAGCCGGTTATATCACCGGCATGAATTATGAGGTCACAATCAGCCAGACCGGAAATAATCCAGTCTGGAATTTCTCCAATAATGTCAGGAATATGGGTATCAGAAATAATTCCCAGATACATTAAATTATCTGCCTCGCTTTTTATAATGATTTTTTATCTATCATTTTACATTTATTGCATTTATTTAATTTTTTTCTGAAGATAGCAGGTTAAATCATCCTTCTGAACACTTCTTACACTTTCTACCCTCATTTCTACCCTCATGATTTTCCACTTTTCCACTTATAATTAGTATTCTCAGCTAATTTACCAGATTCCTGCCTGAATTTAAAAAAACAACCTGCCCAGCAGCGGATTTTCGATTTCAACTGCCATATGGGGACAAAGCTCCTGACAACAGAAGCAGCGAATACACCCCTCCAGCTCGACCCGGGCTTGCCCCTGCTCCATAGATATAACCTGAGGCGGACAGTTTTTCTTACAAATGCCGCAGCCAATGCAGGCCGAAGTAAAAACCGGTCTGGGCCGCACCAGCCTGGTAACAATCCTCTTCAAAAAATCCGGCATTCTTTTATCCAGCAGATTAGCTGTTCGGTCAATATCCGGCAGTTTTATCTCTCTGAATTTCCTGGTCAGCCAGTCGGGAATTTCTTCCTTGAGAAAATTCCCTTCTCCATATCTCCCATAACTCTCGGATTCCCCGGATTGACTGTAACGGCGCAAAATAGCCTCCGGCAGGGGATCATTCCGATAGGAAGGATCTCCCCGTAAAAGCCAGGAAACCAGCAGATCCAGCTCCAGGATATCACTGGCAGCCAGCAGCAGCTTAAAATCCCGGGGAGTTCCGCTGGAAGGTCCGCTACCCTCCATTCCGGTCACTGCATCCATGATCGTAAGATCCGGATCAACCAGTTCGGCAATATCCAGCAGCAGCTGGCAAAAATCCCTGATCTTCGGCATCTTAAAATGATATCCAGCCTTAACCGTCCCCGGTACCACCCCGAAAAGGTTTTTTACCGCCCCGGTATAGAGTGTCAGTCCGTGGGTCTTGAGCTTGGGCAGATTAATAATAAAATCCGCTTTCCTGATAAAACTGCAGAGCTCAAAGGATTTGCCCCGCCGCCCACTCTCAAGCTTACCATAAAAACTCCCGGTATTATAATTCAGCTCATAAAGTCCCTTCCCGGCATCTTCGGTATAACCGCTCCGATTGTAGGCCAGCTTTAAGGCGGCTTGATTGAAGGGGCCTCCGGGACTGTCTGCCAGTACAGGCCTGCCCCCCAGCGCTTTAATTTCCCCGGCAACAGCCCTGACCACCGCCGGATGGGTACAGACAGCCCGGGAGGGATCCTTACCCATCAGCAGGTTAACCTTCATCAAAACCCGGTCACCAGGAGAAATCTTCTCATCGACCTTAAATTCGGCAAAAATTTTTTTAATATTCTCTTTAAGAAGCTGCTCCCCATAGTTTTCGGTTTCCACAGCATACAGTTTATCCCTCAGATACTGATGCACTGTAATCGCTCCCCGTTCACTTTAAACTATAAGCCCGGATCTGCTGAAAAGCATGAATCCGGGCCAGTTATAACCAGTTATAGATAGTTTAATAGTTTATCAGTTTAACAAAAAATTAACAGGTAATTTTTTCATTTTTTATTATGCCCTCTCAGGGGCATGGCAGTTTATCTTGAAAATACGCCATATTATTTTCATGTATTGTTGTGCCCCAAAGGGATATGCGGGTTTACCTTGAAAATTTGCAGGAAAATTTTCATCTATTGTTGTGCCCCAGAGGGGCATGGCGGTTTATCTTAAAAATTAGTTCGTTAATTTTCAAATCTTGTTGTGCCCTAGAAAGGGCATGCGGATTTGTTCTATTTTTTTAAGAAGCTTTTTCACCGGCATTCTTGCTGCTGCTTCCGTCGCTGTCTCCGCTGCTCTCAGCAGACTTTTTACTCCCGGCAGCATCGGAGGAAGTCTCTTTATCCCTGGCATCGGTGCAGTAAAATCCGGCGCCCTTGAAAATAACTCCTGGAGAGCCTATAATTCTCCTGACCTCCGAGCCGCATTCCGGACACTCTTTCAGGGGACTGGCCTTGATACTCTGCATCTTTTCAAAACGTCCACATTCCTCGCATTCATAGAGATAGGTTGGCATCTTACTCACTCCTCTTATTCGATTTTATTGTCGGCCTGAATTTCTGCTGCAAAAATTTTCTAAAACTAAAACAGTAAAAGAACTCTGATTTGATAAATTTCAGCACTTATAAACATCAATAGAATA
>SLJX01000159.1 GCA_007134885.1 Halanaerobiaceae bacterium | reverse complement strand
TATCCCCTGAAATATATTATATAAGTTTTTCCTGTTAGCAGAAAACAAACAGCAAAGAAAAATCAAAGAAAGAAACAAAAAAGAATAACAAAAAAGAAACCTTGCAAAGAAACAAAAAAAGAAATTTTAAATTTATACTTGACAAAAATAATAGGTTATATTATAATTAAGTTACAATAAATTGAAGCAGCAAGTTTCGTAGCAGATTTAGTGAGTTATCTATATTTCCCCCCAACCCCAAACCTGATAACTCCTGCCTGACCTTCCCTATTGAGGGAAGGTCTTTTTTTTGCAATCAAATATTTTTTGCAATCAAATTTTATTTCCTTTAACATCTTGGCCATAATTGATATAATAGTCAGGCGGTTTCTCTTCTCTTAAAAACATATTTCCAGCCTTAACTTTTGATTATCCCGGTTGACAAACAAAGGTATTGTTATATAATAAAACTGCTAAAAAGTTTAAATCTCGCCTAAAAATTAAATGCTGTTTAAATTCTCTGCATTTCTTTCTTTTTCCGCTGCAAAGATAAAGGTGGTGATCGCAATCTATGTCTCCAGAATTTAAATTATCAGCCCCCTATGAGCCCCGGGGCGATCAGCCTCAGGCTATTGAAAAGCTGGTAGAAGGAATAAATAAAGATTACCGCCATCAAACCCTGCTGGGGGCTACCGGGACCGGCAAAACCTATACCATGGCCTCGGTGGTGGAAAGAGTTCAGAAACCGACCCTGGTAATGGCCCATAACAAAACCCTGGCTGCCCAGCTGACCAGCGAATTTATGGAATATTTCCCTGAGAATGCCGTCGGCTACTTTGTCAGTTACTATGACTATTATCAGCCCGAGGCCTATGTGCCCCAGACAGATACCTATATTGAAAAGGATGCCTCCATAAACGAGGAGGTTGATAAATTGAGGCTGGCAGCCACCAGTTCCCTGCTGGAACGGGAGGATGTATTGATCGTGGCCAGCGTTTCCTGTATCTACGGCCTGGGTTCACCGGAGGATTATCTCGATCTTTCCTGCCAGCTTCAAGTAGGAGAGACCAGGCCCCGGGAGGAGATAGTCCGGGAGTTGAGCCTGATGCAGTACAGCCGCAATGATATTGACCTTTCCCGGGGACATTTTCGGGTCCGCGGTGATGTCCTGGAAATTTTCCCGGCCTATCGTGATATTGCCCTGCGGATTGAACTCTTTGGTGATGAGATTGAAAGAATAACAGAGATTGATTCCCTGACCGGGGAAATCCTGGATGAACATCAGGAATTTACTGTTTTTCCAGCCAGCCACTTTGTTACTCCCCAGGATAAAATTGATCGGGCCATCAGGGATATCAGGCAGGAACTGCAGGAAAGGCTGATCGAGCTGAGAAATCAGGATAAGCTGGTGGAAGCCCAGCGCCTGGAGCAGCGAACCAGATATGACCTGGAGATGCTGGAACAGATGGGCTACTGTAGTGGGATTGAAAATTATTCCCGCCATCTCGATGGACGACCTCCCGGTTCTCGTCCCAATACCCTGCTGGATTACTTTCCTGATGATTTTCTGGTTATTATAGATGAATCTCACATGACTATTCCTCAGATTGGTGGAATGTACAAAGGAGATCGCTCCCGCAAGGAAAAACTGGTGGAATATGGCTTCCGACTGCCCTCGGCGCTGGACAACCGCCCCCTGAATTTTCAGGAATTTGAAGAGCTGGTGCCGCAGGCTGTCTATGTTTCTGCCACCCCGGGACCCTATGAAGAGAAGCACAGCAGTCAGATTGTGGAGCAGATTATCAGGCCCACCGGTCTGGTTGACCCTGAAGTAGAGGTCCGCCCCACCCAGGGGCAAATTGATGACCTGCTGGAAGAGATCCGGATAACTGTGGAGGAGCATCAGGAAAGGGTGCTGATTACCACTCTGACCAAGAATATGGCTGAGGATCTGACAGATTACCTGGCAGCAGCCGGAATCCAGGTCAGATATCTTCATTCCGATATTGATACCATCGAAAGATCTGAAATTATCAGGGATCTGAGATTGAAGGAATTTGATGTTCTGGTGGGAATCAATCTGCTGCGGGAGGGACTGGATCTTCCCGAGGTTTCCCTGATAGCCATCCTTGATGCCGACAAAGAAGGTTATCTTCGTTCCGACCGCGCTCTGATTCAGACCATCGGTCGGGCCGCCCGAAATGTCCGGGGCAGAGTAATTATGTATGCTGATAAAGTAACTGATTCCATGGCCCGGGCCCTGGATGAGACTGAAAGACGAAGAGAGAAGCAGCAGAGATTTAACCGGGATGAGGGAATAACTCCCCGGACAATTGAAAAACCGATTCGGGAAGTAGTCCGTCCGGTAGAAATGGTTGTCAAAGAGGAACAGCAGGAATATAATATAAACAGCGGCTCATCTCAATCAGAAACAGAGGTTAGTGAACCCGGAGAGCTTTCCAGCCGGGAGCTGACCGAAAAAATCATTGAGCTGGAAGAAGAGATGGAAGAAGCCGCTGATAATCTGGAATTTGAAATAGCAGCTCAGATCCGGGATGAGATTCAGGAACTGGAGCAGGAGCTGTCTCAGAGGTGAAATTAATGTCCCAGGATAAAATTATTGTTAAAGGTGCTGCCGAGCACAATCTGCAGAATATTGATGTGGAAATACCCCGGGGGGAGCTGGTGGTAATTACCGGCCTCAGCGGTTCCGGCAAAACCTCGCTGGCCTTTGATACCCTCTATGCCGAGGGTCAGCGCCGCTATGTGGAATCTCTGTCGGCCTATGCCCGGCAGTTTTTAGGCCAGATGGAGAAACCCCGGGTGGACTATATAGAAGGGCTTTCTCCGGCAATCTCGATCGATCAAAAATCAACCAGCAGAAACCCCCGTTCAACTGTAGGTACCGTCACGGAAATTCATGATTATCTCAGGCTGCTTTATGCCAGGGTCGGCACCCCTCACTGCCCGGAATGCGGTCAGGAAATTTCCTCCCAGACGGTGGATGAAATTGTCGATCAGGTTCTGGAGCTGGCCGAGGGCAGTAAAATTCAGGTGCTGGCTCCGGTTGTTTCTGGCAGAAAGGGCGAGCACCGCAAGGTTCTGGCCCGGGCCCGACGGGATGGCTATGTCAGGGCCAGGATTGATGGCGAAGTTTTACTGCTGGATGAGGAAATTGAGCTGGAAAAAAATTATAAACATGATATTGAGATTGTGGTTGACCGTCTGATTATCAAAGAAGGCATCAGGCGCAGGCTGACTGATTCCATCGAAACTGCCCTCAGTGAAGCTGACGGCCTGGTGATGATCGATGTGCTGGGAGCTGAGGAGATTAAATTCAGCGAAAGATTTGCCTGTCCCGACTGCGGAATCAGCCTGGAAGAGTTATCTCCCCGGATGTTTTCCTTTAACAGTCCCTACGGAGCCTGTGATAACTGTGAGGGACTGGGGATAAAAAAGGAATTTGATCCTGATCTGCTGCTGGATAAAAAGAAATCAATCTCTGACGGAGGAATTCTGCCCTGGAGCAGTTCTTCCAGTCGCTACTATCCCCAGCTCTTATCAGCCCTGGCGGAGGAATATGGTTTTTCTCTCGCTACTCCAATCGGTGAACTTTCGCAAGAGATTCAGGAAGTGCTGCTCTACGGCTCCGGGAGAAAGCTGAGCTTTCCCTATACCAACAGATATGGCAGAACCAGACAGCACACTACCAGCTTTAAGGGAATTACCGGCTATCTCAAGGAGAGAATCAATAATTCCAACTCTCCCGGATCTCACCGCCGCCTGGATAAATATATGAGTGAAAGACCCTGCCAGGCCTGCGGCGGCCAGCGTTTGAAGCCAGTGGTTCTGGCCGTGACTATTGGCGGTAAATCGATTGCGGAGTTCAGCGCCCTTTCCATCGGAGAAGCCCTTGATTTTCTGGTCGGAGTCCGAGAAAGTCTGGATTCCCGCTCGCTGAAGATTGGCGAAGAGATTATCAAGGAGATCAAAGACCGGCTGACCTTTCTCTGTGATGTGGGTCTGGATTATCTAACTCTGGAGCGTTCTGCTGGCACTCTTTCCGGAGGAGAAGCCCAGAGGATCAGGCTGGCCACCCAGATAGGTTCGGGGCTGGTGGGCGTTATGTATATTCTCGATGAACCCAGTATTGGCCTGCATCAGCGGGATAATAATCGGCTGCTGAATACCCTGGAGCATATCAGGGATCTGGGCAATACTGTTATTGTGGTGGAGCATGATGAAGAAACCATCCGTTCGGCTGATCATATCATCGATATGGGTCCCGGCGCCGGTAAGCAGGGTGGTAAAATTGTGGCCAGCGGCAGCCTCAGTGATATTCTTTCTGCTCCGGAATCCCTGACCGGGAAATTTTTGCGCCGCGAGGAAAAGATTCCGATTCCCGAGGAGAGGGTTTCACCCGAAGACAGGTATCTGACCATCAAAGGAGCCCGTCAGCACAATCTGAAAGACATCGATGTTAGTATCCCCCTGGGTACCTTTACCTGTATAACCGGAGTCTCCGGCTCAGGCAAAAGCACCCTGATCAATTATGTCCTCAAGCGCAGATTGATGAAAGAAATCTACAGCTCCACCGAACGCCCGGGAGACCACGATGAAATCGAAGGGATGGATCAGCTGGACAAGGTGATCAATATTGATCAGTCTCCCATCGGCAGGACCCCTCGTTCCAATCCCGCTACCTATACCAAGATCTTTAATTATATCAGGAAAATTTTTGCCGACCTGCCTGAGGCCCGGGAGCGGGGCTATAAAAAGGGGCGTTTCAGTTTTAATGTCAAGGGCGGCCGCTGTGAGGCCTGCAAAGGACAGGGAGTTAATGAAATCGAGATGCACTTTCTTCCCGATGTTCATGTTACCTGCGAGGTTTGTGGGGGCAAACGTTATAACAGAGAAACCCTGGAGATTAAGTACAAGGGGGAAAATATTGCCGATGTTCTTGATATGACGGTTGATGAAGCTCTGGAGTTTTTCACCAATGTCCCTGCCCTGGAGCGGCGCCTGCAGACTCTCCAGGATGTCGGTCTGGGCTATATCCGCCTGGGCCAGCCGGCCACCACTCTCTCGGGAGGCGAGGCCCAGCGGGTTAAAATTTCTACAGAACTGGGCAAAAGGAGCACCGGCAGCACCCTTTATATTCTTGATGAGCCTACCACCGGGCTCCATTTTGCTGATATCCGCAAACTACTTGGTGTCCTGCATCGTCTGCGCGAGGGTGGCAATACGGTGATAGTCATCGAACACAACCTGGATGTGATTAAATCCGCCGATTATTTAATTGACCTGGGCCCCGAGGGGGGCGAGCGGGGTGGAGAGGTGATAGCTACCGGCACTCCCGAAGAAGTTTCCCGGAGTGAGGGTTCCTATACCGGTTATTTTCTCCGGGATATCCTGCAGGAAAAAGAAGAGGAAACTGAGGCCATTGGTTAGGTCAGGCAACAGGAGGCAGACATGAGATGACTGATGAGGAAAGCAGAAGCACTTCTCGGGAAGCAGAGATTCGGGAGCAGCTGAAGGAGGTTCCTGATTCTCCCGGGGTTTATCAGATGAAGGATGCCCGGGGAGAGATAATTTACGTTGGCAAGGCTAAATCTCTCCGCCGGCGAATCCGTTCCTACTTCAGCTCAGGCAGCCACACCTATAAAACCAGAATAATGATCGATGAGATCGAGGAATTTGATTTTATCGTGACCGATACCGAGGTAGAAGCCTATATTCTCGAGGCCAGTTTGATCAAAAAATACAGTCCTAAATATAATATTCGTCTCAAGGATGATAAGAGCTATCCCTATATTAAAATCACCGATGAGGATGATTTTCCCCGCATCTTTAAAACCAGGCTGGTGAAAAATGACGGCAGCAGCTATTATGGTCCCTATGCCGATGTTGATGCTGTCTATAAAACTATAGAACTGGCCAAGGAAATTTTTCAGCTGCGCTCCTGTAAAAAAGAAATCAAAGCCGGCTCACCCGAGGAGAGACCCTGCCTCAATTATCATATTGACAGATGTTCTGGCCCCTGCATCGGGGCAATTTCAAAGAAGGATTACCGGGCCAGGGTAGAGCAGATTTCCCGTTTTCTTCAGGGTCAGCAAAACAGTCTGCTGCAGGAGGTGGAGAAAAAAATGGAAAGGGCGGCCCGGGACCTTAACTATGAAAAGGCTGCCTTTTACCGGGATGGTCTGAAAGCCCTCCAGGAGCTGGCCCGTCAGCAGAAGGTCATTTCCGGGGATTCTACTGACCGGGATGTACTGGCTGTGGCCGACACTGAAGAAGGTGAAACTGCCTGTGCCCAGATTCTGATAATCCGGAACGGCAATCTGATCGGACAGGATTACCTCCTGCTGGAGGGTGCCGGTCAGGCCGGGCAGGAGGAACTGACTTCCTCCTTTCTTCAGCAGTACTATGCCCGCCAGCAGGATCTCCCTGCTGAGATTCTGGTGGATTTTCTCCCCCGGGACAAAGCTATGCTGGAGGAGACGCTCTCCAGTTCCCGGGGCAGCAGGGTCAGGATTATCAGGCCAGCCCGGGGACAGAAGCGGCGTCTGCTGGAGATGGCGGCCCGCAATGCTGAACAGAATTTAAAGAAATCTTTGATCAAACAGAAATATCGGAAAAAGAGAGCCCGTCAGGAGTTAAAGGAGCTGCAGGAATATCTGGAACTGGAAAACCAGCCCTGCCGGATAGAGGGCTTCGATATCTCCAATATTCAGGGCAGAGATGCCGTGGCCTCTCTGGTGGTATTCAGCAATGGCCAGCCTGATAAGAGCGGCTACCGCAGGTTTAAGATTAGAAGTGAGGGAGGTCCTGATGATTATGCCATGATGCAGGAGGTCATCGGGCGTCGTTACAGCCGTCTGCGGGCTGAGGGTAGAGATTTCCCCGATTTAATACTGGTTGATGGAGGCCGGGGGCAGCTTAATGCTGCCGTTAGTGAGCTGGATTGTCTGGGTCTGGCCCAGCTTGATATTATCGGACTGGCCAAGAAAAAAGAAGAGGTCTTCCTCCCCGACCGCAGTGAGCCGGTAATTATTCCCTCCAATTCTCCAGCTCTCCATCTGCTGCAGCGGGTGAGAGATGAAGCCCACCGTTTTGCCGTTAACTATCACCGCCGGCTGCGCAGCCGGCGCCTGACTCACAGTATGCTGGATCAGATTCCCGGTATCGGCCCTGGCCGCCGTCAGGCTCTGCTGGAGCATTTTGGCTCCCTGGCCCGAATCAGAACGGCCAGCCGTCAGGAGCTGCAGCAGGTTTCCGGGATCAGCACCCGCCTCTCTCAGGTTATCAAAGACTATCTTGAGGAGCACACCCGACCTATTTAGATATTTACCAATTTAGCCTTTAATTTGAAGCTTGTCACCAGGCTGCTTTGCGGAGCTAAGAGCTTTGCGGAACAGAGAGGGCACACCTACCCCTTGACTACCCCTTGAGATTATTACCCTGCCTGGAATAAAGATAAATATTACTAAAATTAAATTATTTGACTAAAATCTCCAGACCCAGTATAATTCTAAATGGCAATTAATTTGCTATATTTTAATGACTATCTATTTAAACAATTACTGCAGTTTACATTTTACCAGACTATCTGGAGGTGAAATTTGTGGCCTATGTCATCAGCGAAGAATGTATTTCCTGCGGCGCCTGTGAACCTGAATGTCCGGTGGAAGCTATCAGCGAAGGAGAAGATAAGTTTCACATTGACCCGGACATCTGTATAGATTGTGGTGCCTGTGAGCCGGTTTGTCCGGTGGAAGCTATCAGCCCCGAATAGAATATTCCTGTAAAACCGGAGCTTTTTAGCTCCGGTTTTTTTAATGAACCAGACTGAGGGCCCGCCCTATCTTTTTAATTAAAATTTATTAAATTCAGCAGGATTTAAGTAAGCAGCCGAGAATAACTAATACAGAGATTATAGAGCTGTAATCAGCAGTGATTATTAGAGATTATTTAAATAAGCCATACGGCAGGAGGGTGATATTAATGCAGGAATTGGAAAAAGTTGATCCTGATATTGCTGAATTGATTGATAAAGAGGAGTTAAGGCAAAAAAACAATATTGAACTAATTGCCTCGGAAAATTTTATCAGCCAGGCGGTTATGGAAGCGGCAGGCTCCTGCTTGACCAATAAATATGCTGAGGGCTATCCCGGTAAGAGATATTATGGGGGCTGCGAGGTTGTTGATCAGGTAGAGGAACTGGCGATTGAAAGGGCCAAAAAAATTTTCCAGGCAGATCATGCCAATGTCCAGGCTCATTCCGGTTCTCAGGCGAATCAGGCAGTTTATTTTGCCACTCTATCCCCCGGCGATACAGTTCTGGCTATGGATCTGACCCACGGGGGCCATCTGACCCACGGCAGTCCGGTTAATCTTTCGGGAGAATATTATAATGCTGTCCATTACGGGGTCGATAAAAAGAATGAAGTTATTGATTTCCAGCAGGTGGAGATGCTGGCCGAGGAATATCAGCCGAAACTAATAATAGCTGGAGCCAGTGCCTATCCCCGCATTATTAACTTCAAAAAGTTTCGTAAAATCGCTGACAGCGTGGACGCCTATCTGATGGTCGACATGGCTCATATTGCCGGACTGGTAGCTGCCGGCCTCCATCCCAATCCGGTGGAAGAGGCTGATTTTGTTACCTCCACCACCCATAAAACTTTGAGAGGAACCCGGGGAGGATTTATCCTCTGTAAAGAAGAACATGCCAAAAAGGTTGACAAGGCAATATTTCCCGGCATCCAGGGTGGCCCCCTGATGCATATAATTGCCGCCAAAGCAGTATCTTTTAAAGAGGCTCTTGCCGAAGGTTTTGATGAATATCAGGAACAGATTGTTCGTAATGCCCGGGCCCTGGGAGATAAACTTCAGGATTTCGGCATGAGACTTGTTTCAGGCGGCACCGACACCCATCTGCTGCTGGTAGATTTAAATAATCTGGATATAACAGGAAAAGATGCCGAAACAGCACTGGATAAGGTATCCATCACCGTCAACAAAAATACCATTCCCTATGAAACCAGAAGCCCTTTTGTTACCAGCGGAATCAGGCTGGGTACCCCGGCTGTGACAACCAGGGGGATGCAGGAAGATGATATGGAGTTGATTGGTGAGCTTATCTATGAAACCTTAAAGAATTATCAGGATGAATTCAAACTACAGGAGATCCGGGAAGAGGTTCTGGAGCTGACGGAGAATTTTCCTGATATCTGCTGATCAGAGATTTTCTGCAGCTGCTTTTTTGCTATCCTCAGCCTGCAGATCAAATTCTCATTTTATCACCAGGGCCCTGAAGGGCCCTTTTTTATCTTTTTTGAAGGAAATTGTCCAGAAAAACTGAATTGTTATAACAGGAGGCGAATTAAGAGATGAACTATAAACTGGTAGCACTCGATCTTGACAGGACACTGCTGAACAGCAATAAAGAAATTGACACTGCCACCCGGGATACCATTTCCCGGGTTCAGGAACTGGGATGTGAAGTGGTCATAGTGACAGGAAGAATTTTCCCTTCGGCAGTTGATTATGCCAGGCAGCTAAAATTATCCAGTGCCGTTGTTACTCATAACGGCGCCCTTTCCCGGAAAATAAATGGTAAAATAATTTCCCAGCATCCTATTCCGGGGGAGTTATCTCAGGAAGTTATTGAGCTTGCCGAAAATCATGGACTTCATCTCCAGGTTTATCTGGAAGATGATTTTTTCTTTCGCTACAGAAACAAGCTGGCTGAAGACTATGAAAAATCAATTGGTGTCAGAGGTCAGGAGCTGGGCCGGAGATTAACCAGCCTGGCTGGTGAAACTGTGCATAAACTTCTGGTTATTGAAGATGATTCTGACCGCTGGAGTTACTATAAAGACTATCTGCAGAAATTTTATGGTCACCGTCTCAATATTACCTCATCCACCAATTCCTTTATAGAAATTATGGCTGCCGGAGTAAATAAGGGTCAGGCTCTGGCTGATATCTGCCAGGAGTGGGGTTACCAGCAGTCCGAGGTTGTGGCTATTGGAGATAATTACAATGATTCTGAAATGCTGGAATGGGCTGAGCTTGGCATTGCCATGGCCAATGCTCCCGAGGAAGTTCGCTCGCTGGCAGACAGGGTTACTTCTGATAATGATAATCAGGGAGTGGCCCGGGCTTTAGATTATTTATTTTTGGCTGATAAAAAAACCGAAGAAAATAAGGAAGCCAGCACTTCAGAAGTCTCCCGGGAGAAGGATGAGCAGGCTAAAACTGAAAATTCATAGGGGGCTGTTACTTTGTTTGCCTGGAAATTGATCAAACAGGTATTTGGCTGTTTTTATGATAACCTCTTTTTTCTGATATTCTTTAATATCCTCTGGTTTATCCTGGTTTTTCCCCTGCTCTTTCTCTCCTTTCAGGGTGTGGTAATGGGTTTTTTACTGCTGCTGTTATCTTTAATTCCGGTCGGCCCTCTGTTTCTCTCCGGGCTCAAGGTGCTGGATCAGCTGGCTGCCGGAGAAAAAGCCAGATTTCGGGATCTTTTTTTGAATCTAAAGGGGAGCTTTTTACCCGGTCTGACCGGTTTTATTTACAGCCTGGCAGTTTATTTAATTCTGATAGTGGATATCTATTTTTTTTACAACAGGATTGAGCAGAGCTATCTGATGATCCCTCTGGCTGTTATCATTTTTTATCTAATAATTTTTTTCAGCATGTCACAGCTCTACTTCTGGGGACTGAATGTCAGAGAAACTGAAAAATCTCTCTGGCAGAGAATTAAAAAATCCCTGCTGCTGGTTCTGGATAATATGCTGGCAAGTTTTCTGTGGCTTATGTTTGTGATCAGCTTTACCGCTCTGCTGCTGGTTATTCTACCCGGCATTCCAATCCTGTTTTTTGGACTGATTGGTTTGACCATTATGATCGGCAATAGAATGATTATGGAGCAGTATAAAGAAGAAAGAGCTGGAAAAGAAGGAGATGATAGTCAGGATGGCTGAATTTTATGCAGGTGTAGATTTGGGCGGAACTAAAATTTTAACCGGAATAGGCGATGCTGATGGCAGGATAATTGCCAGAAGCAGAGCCAGAACCGAGGTTGAAAAGGGAGAAAAGAGGATTGTCAAAAATATTGTCCGGACAATTCACCGGGCGCTGGAGAAAGCAGAACTTGATAGGGATAAACTGAGCTGTCTGGGGATTGGCAGTCCCGGACCGCTAAATATTTCAGCAGGTATAGTTTATGAAACCTCCAATCTGCCTTTTAAAAGATTTCCCATTGTTGAAATGCTGGAAGATGAGCTTGAACTCCCCGTTCTGCTGGAAAATGATGCTAATGCTGCCGCTCTGGGCGAGAAGATGTTTGGTGCCGGACAGAAAGCAGAGGAGATGATTTACATAACAATCAGCACCGGGATTGGCGGAGGAATAATCAGCCAGGGCCGAATCTTACATGGCTGCTGTGATGGTGCTGGAGAAATTGGTCATATGATTGTCAATCCCGGGGGCCCAACCTGTGGTTTTAAGCAGCACCAGGGCTGTCTGGAAGCTATGTCTTCCGGAACAGCTATCATCAGAGAGGCCAGAAAAAAGCTGGTTCAGCAGGAGACAGATGCTTTTCTGGGTTTTAACGGTTCTCCCGGGGAACTTACTGGCTTTCAGGTGGCCCAGGCTGCCCGCCAGGGAGATGAAGCTGCCCGGGAGATATACGAGGAGATGGGTTTTTATCTGGGAATAGGAGTGGCCAATCTGATAGATCTCCTCAATCCGGAGCTTATCGTTTTCGGAGGTGGTGTGATGAAAGCCCGGGATTTATTCTGGGAGATAATGCAGCATTCGGCAGCTGATCATGCCATCCCGGCAGTAAAGCAGGATTGCCAGCTGATTGAAGCTGAACTGGGTGAAGATGTTGGTCTGGCTGGAGCAATAGCGGTAGCAATCAGCAGGGGTTGATGATAATGCAGAATAAAAAATTTGAACCTGCTCTAAGCCTGGCAGAAATTGCCCGGGATTTAAAACTGGAGTTTCTGGCAGGCTCGGATTTCCGGGAAAATTTAATAAAGGTTAGCGATCTAAAAAGACCGGGCCTGGAACTTACCGGCTTCTGGAAGCACTTTGTTCCGGAAAGAATTCATCTGCTGGGAAGAACGGAAATTTCCTATCTGGAGGAATTATCTCCGGAGACCAGAAAGAAGAGACTGAAAAAATTTTACTCCTTTAACCCGGCAGCTGTTATCATAACCAGGGCAATAGAGCCTCCTCCGGATTTGATTGAATTGGCCGAAGAGGCCGGCATTCCGGTTTTAAGGACTGACAGGCCTACCACAAAATTTATCAGTCTGCTCTCCAGTTATCTCGAGGAAAATCTGGCCCCTCGAAAAATAATTCACGGAGTGCTGGTTGATATCTATGGAATGGGAGTATTGCTCAGGGGGAAAAGTGGTATCGGCAAAAGCGAAACAGCCATAGCTCTGGTCAAAAGAGGCCACAGGATGGTGGCAGATGATGTAATTGAAGTTAAATCTCCTGGTGGTCAGAAATTGATCGGCTCTGCTCCGAAAGCAACCAGATATTTTCTGGAAATGAGAGGTATTGGCATTATCAACGTTAAAACCCTCTTTGGAGCCGGAGCAGTTCGTAATAGCATCAGCCTGGATTTAGTCGTCAGGCTGGAAACCTGGCAGGAGGGACAGAATTATGAAAGGCTGGGTCTGCAGAAGGAGAACGACAGCATAATGGGGGTGGAAGTTCCCCGGCTGCTGCTGCCAGTCAGGCCGGGCAGAAATCTGGCCCTGGTACTTGAGGTTGCGGCCATGAACCACCGACTTAATTCCATGAATTATAACGCTGCTGAAAATCTGCTGGAACGTATCAACAATAGACGCTAAAATTGGAGGAAGTGTAATTATGAGCCAGGAACCGGCAAAATTTTGCCAGGAAATATTAAAAAAGGTTTCCCGCAGCTTTGCCCTGACCATTCCTCTGCTGGATCCGGCAATCAGAGAGCCGGTGATGATAGTATATCTTCAGGACCGTCTGCTGGATAGTTTTGAAGATGAACTGCCTGGCCTGGAGCGGGAGAGGAGAAAGAAAATGATGGACAGGGTGGTTGCTATTTTTGAGCCCGGTCAATCTCAATTACCGGAGGCGGCCCGGGAGGTTCAGGGCTGGTCCCGGAAATTTTCCCGCTCTTCACTGCAGGAACTGGTTGCTGGCACCGTAATGCTCTGGCGGGCTTATAACAACCTGACTCCGGCAGTAAGAGAGATATCCTATCACTGGTTAAAGGAAATGAATTCCGGAATGCAGGAATATCTGGATAAGGAGATTACCAGCTTTGCCCGGCTGGATGAGTACTGCTATTATGTTGCGGGTACGGTGGGGGGCTTTCTGACCGATCTCATTATGCTCCGGGCCAAGGAGAAAACCGAGAACACCCGAATTCTTCAGGAAAACTTTGTTGATGCCGGTCTTTTTCTTCAGAAGGTCAACCTAACCAGAGATATAAAAGAGGATATTGAATCCCGGAGCAGGATTTTCTGGCCGCTGGCTGAGCTGGAAATCGATGAGGAGGAACTTCTCGACCCTGATCAACAGGAACGAGCCCTGGAGGCTCTAAACAGAATGATCAGCTCTGCCACCTCCCATGTTAAACCCCTGCTGGACTATTATCAGGCTCTCCCCCGCTCGCTTGAGGGTTACCGGAAATTTTTTGCTATCAATAATGCTTTAGGGCTGGCCACTCTCAATAAAATCCGGAATAATCCAGCGGTTTTCGAGGCTGACAGGCCGGTCAGGGTCTCGAAACTAACTCTGGGCAGGGTTTTAAAATCTCCAGGGAAAAGACTGTATCAGCTGGCAGAGCCCTACCAGAATTAAAAGTTTAAAGATCACACCAGAGATTAAAAAAACTTGTTATCAGGGGCTGTTTTTTACTTTGGCAGCAATTTAAGATAAAATTATAAATGAGCTTTCCAGGATTAGAGGGGGAAGATTAGTTTTTAAAGAAAGATTGATATTAAGGAAAGGTTGATATAATGAAATTTCTAATTATTACCGGCATGTCAGGTGCCGGGAAATCGCTGGCACTGGATCATTTTGAAGACAGGGGGTTTTTCTGCGTCGATAATCTGCCCCCGGCTTTAATAACCAAGTTTGCTGCTCTCTGCCAGCGCTCCAATAAGGATAAAATTGCCGTAGTCAGTGATATCAGGGGGCGGGATTTTTTTCAGGCCCTCTATTCCTCTCTGCAGGAGCTGGATGAAGAAGATTTTAAATATGAAATTTTATTTTTAAATGCCAGCGATGAGACTCTGGTTAGGCGGTTTAAAGAAACCCGCCGCCGCCATCCTCTGGAGAGCGAGGGCAGGCTGCTCGATGCCATAAAAAAAGAGCGGGAAATGCTGGATGAATTGAAGGGAAGAGCCAGCCGGGTGCTGGATACTACCGAATTATCAGTCAGCAGGTTTCAGCAGGAGCTTGATCGTTACTTTGCTGTTTCGGATAATGGATATCGGGGAATGGCGATTGCTATTATCTCCTTTGGTTTTAAATATGGTCTTCCCCTGGATGCTGATTGTGTATTTGATGTCCGTTTTATGCCCAATCCTCATTATGTTGATTCTCTCAGAGAGAAAACCGGAGAAGAAAAAGAGGTCCAGGAATATATTTTTCAGTGGCCGGTGGCTGATAAATTTTATAATAAATTTTTTCCGCTGGTCAAATTTCTGCTGCCGGAATATATCAAAGAAGGTAAAAGCCATTTGCTGTTAGCCATCGGCTGCACCGGAGGCAGGCACCGTTCTGTGGCTTCAGCTCTACGATTGCGTGATTTTCTGACAAGCCAGGGGTACAGGGTTAATGTGGAACATCGTGATATCAATAAATAGCAGGCAGGGGATCTATAGTGAACATCTGGAAATGGCTCTATCCAGGAATTAAATTAAAACGCTGGATCTTTTTGCTGCTGCTGGGATTAATCGTGGTCAATCTCGGTTTGCTTATCATTTTCAGCAGTTATTTTCTAGAATTTTTCCAGGGAGAAATTTCTCTCTGGTTGAGATTTTTAAGCGGTCCGGCCTTTCCCGCCTCTCTGCTGTTGGGCCTGGGAATAGTTGGTCTGGGCCTTTTCCTGGTAATAATGGCCATCAAACAAACCATCAGTAGAATCAGCCGGGAAGAGGATGAGCTGGTTGAAAATCTTTACCAGGAAGAAAAACTAAAGAAGGGTTCCCGGGTAGTGGCCCTGGGCGGGGGTACCGGTCTGGCAAACTTTTTGCGGGGGATAAAATTTTATACCAGCAATGTTACCGCTGTAGTTACGGTAGCCGATGATGGTGGCAGTTCAGGCAAACTCAGGGATGAATTGAACATGCCTCCTCCCGGAGATATTAGAAACTGCCTGGTGGCTTTAGCCGATACCGAGCCGCTGATGGAGGACCTTTTTCAGTACCGCTTCAGCAGTGAAGGCCACCTGGTCGGGCACAGCTTTGGCAATTTATTTATTGCTTCCATGAATGAGGTGCTCGGTGATTTTAAAGAAGCAGTGCGAGAATCCAGCAAGGTACTGGCCATCAGAGGGGAAGTTCTACCGGCTACCAGTCAGGATGTCAGGCTGGGAGCGGTTTTTGCTGATGATTCCTGTCAGCTGGGAGAGTCAATCATTCCTTTACAGAATAAAAAGATTTCTCAGGTTTTTCTGGAGCCTGAAGACTGCCCGGCCACGGCTGAAGCACTCCGGGCTATTGAAGAGGCTGAAATTATTGTGGTGGGGCCAGGCAGCCTTTATACCAGTATTCTTCCCAATCTGCTGGTGCCTGATCTGCTGGCAGCCATTAAGAAGAGCTCAGCTGTAAAAGTTTATATCTGCAATCTTATGACCCAGCCGGGAGAAACGGTTGATTATTCAGCTTCAGAACATCTCCAGGCAATTTACCGGCATGCTGGGGAGGATCTTTTTGACTGGATAATAGTTAACAGCCAGGAGGCAGCAGAAAAACTTGCCCGCCGCTATGAAGAGGAGGGAGCCTTTCCTGTCAAAGTTGATCATCAGGAACTGAAAGAAATGGGTATCAGTATTAAAGAGGAGAATCTGCTGCTGCAGCAGAAAGACAGCTATCTGCGTCATGATCCAGATCGGCTGGCCGGGGTGGTGCTGGATCTGCTGGAGGATTAGAATTTTAGGAGGCCCGCATCATGTCCTTTACTGATGAGGTTAAGCATGAATTGATCAGATACAAAAATAAAAACAGTGAAGCCAGGAGAGCTGAACTGGCTGCTCTGCTAAGGATGACCGGATCCATCAGTATTTCCAGCAGGAAAATGGCGGTGAAATTGAAGCTGAGATACGGGGATCTGGCCCGGATGATTTATACCTGGTTGAAAAAGGAATATGGACTTCAGGTAGAAATCAGGGTTTTTCAGCCCTCCCGGCTTGAAAAAGGACAGAGTTATATGCTGCATATTTCTCCCCAGGATGATCTTTCAACTCTGCTTCAGGATCTGGGCATTCTTTCAGAGGATAATTCTATTGATTTCAGCATCAGCAGTGAATTTCTGGTGCGGGGAGAGGTCGGTCAGGCCTATCTCAGGGGGATGTTTATAGGGGGAGGCTCAATTAATCATCCCAGCAGCGAATATCATCTGGAATTTCGCTGTGATTATCATTCCCAGGCTGAAGATCTGGTGAAACTGCTGGAAATTTTTGCTATCACCAGCAGGATGATTGAACATCAGGACAGGTATATGGTATATCTTAAGGAGTATAAAAAGATAATTTCCCTGCTGAATTTGATAGGTGCCCAGCAGGCTCAGCTTAAACTGGAGCACGCCAGCATTATCAAAGAAGTAAAGGGCGATGTTAACAGAAGACTAAACTTTGAAACAGCAAATCTGGATAAAACAATAGAAGCTGCCCTGGAACAGCTGGAGGATATTGATTTTATCGAGAAAAATATCGGTCTGGAGAATATTTCTGAGAGCCTCAGAGAGATTGCTAGATTAAGGCGCCGGCATCCCTATGCCAGCCTGAAAGAACTGGGTCAGAAGTTAAATCCTCCTCTGAGCAAATCCGGAGTAAACCACCGCTTCCGGCGGTTAAGAAAAATAGCCCGGAATAATAGGAGAGATAATTAATGGATCTGGGAATGAACCTGGAACTGGAGCAAAAACAGGAATTACTAATGACTCCCCGGCTGAAAATGGCCATAGGACTCCTTCAGTATAATAATCAGGAGCTGGCTGAATATCTCAATCAACAGCTGGCAGAAAATCCCATGCTGGAACAGGAGGAAAACCAGGAATGGGAAACCAGACTGGAGGATCACTATAAAAATTATTCCGGTCGGAAGGCCTCCGGGGTCAGCAGCAACAGGGCCCAAAGTTTTGAACATTTTACAGCTTATCAGCCCAGACTGCTGGAGCATCTGGAAAGCCAGCTCTGCGAGGTGCTGGCTGAGGAGGAAATGGAAGTTGGTCGCTGTATAATTAATAATTTAACCGAAGCGGGACTGCTGGATCTTTCTCTGGAGAAAATAGCCAGCCTGCAGCAGAAAAAGGTTAGTTTCGTCCAGCAGGTGCTGCAAAAAATTCAAAAATTGGATCCGGCAGGTATCGCCTCCCGCAATGTTAAAGAGGCTTTGCTGATTCAGCTGGAAAGTCTGGGTACTAAAACCAATCTGGCTGCCAGAATTATCACCGGATTCTGGGAGGAAATAGAAAACATCTCACTGGAACAGCTCTGCAGTGAGCTGGGAGCCGAGCCCCAGAATATCCTGGCTGCTCTGCAGCAGATAAAAAATCTTCAGCCCCGCCCGGCTGAAGCCTATCACAGTTTACAGAGTAAAACCCCTTATCTCAACCCCGATATGATCATCAAAAAACATCAGGGGCAGTATCGGGTGGAGCTGAATGATAACTATCAGCCTGCCATTCATATCAATCCCCGTTACTATGAAATGCTGCAGCAAAATTCCAGTGATGAAACCGGGGAATATTTGCAGGATAAATTCAAGTCAGCCCTCTGGCTGATTAAGGCGATTGAAAACCGGAGGATGACTCTGGTGAAAATTGGTAAGGCGCTGATCCAGAAACAGCGCGAATTTTTAGAGAAGGGCATCAGATATTTAAAGCCCCTGACCATGCAGGAGATAGCAGAGGCAATTAAAATGCATGAAAGCACTGTCAGCCGGGCGGTGAGGGGCAAGTATATCCAGACTCCTTCCGGTCTCTTTACCATGAAATTTTTATTTGCCAGCGGGGTAGGCAATGTTGCCTCGGCCAGCATCAAGGCCTTAATGGTGGAATATATTTCTCAGGAAGATAAGAATTCACCACTGAGTGACAGCTCCCTGGCCGGACTGCTGGAGAAAAATGAAGGCCTTAGCATTTCCCGTCGGACAATTGCCAAGTACCGCCGCGCTCTTAATATCCCTTCCTCTGTCCAGCGGAAAAAATGGAGTCCAAAATAATTTTCTT